>DASVAW010000009.1 GCA_036376135.1 Candidatus Polarisedimenticolaceae bacterium
GGATCCTCGTCCACCGACACCGACTCTACTTCAGCTATCGCCGCGAGATGCTCGTGCGGGTTTGCCGCGATCACCTCCTGCGCCCGCGTTGTGAGGTCCACCGCTGGCCTCGACTCCGCGACCGCCCACGTACTGACTATCGCTAGTGCACTCGCAAGACCCGCCGCGCGTCTCACGTTCAGTTCTCCTAGGTGTCTAACGCTCGCGCTAACCCGCGCGCCCCGCGGCGCGCGGCTTGCGCATGCAAGCCGCGTGACGCGGGAGTGCGGCGGGTTGGGCGCGTTGTTGGGCGGCCTGGCTCACTTGTTGTCTCCGCACACGAACGCGAGCTGCTTCATCGCGGCACGCAATTGAGACACACGCGTTCGCAGCACTGCCGTTGGTTCCTCGTAATACGGGAGCAGCCTCTCCCCACACATGACGTTGAAACACCGGTCGGTGAGTCCTGAGGCTCGGACAGGTGGTGCCGAGGGTTCACTCGCGCTCGCATAGCACCGACGCTCACCGACATCCACAGCCAGCATGCATTCGTAGTCAAGTAGAAGGTCGTTGCCGGAAGAGGCTTGGCCTGCCCGGCAGAGCGCCTCGGCGAGGGGCCCGTAGAGTTGGTAGTTGGGGATCTCGTGACATGACGTGTCGAGAGCGGCCCGGAATGCATCGGCCGCTGCTCGATATTCGCCATGAGCAAGCGAACGCTTTGCTCGCGCCAGAGCTTCGGCGTAGACCGGATTGCATTCTTGGGGCGCTGAGAATTCCGGCCAGGTGACCGTGTGCCCGTCGGGCATCGGTGCGGCGGCCCCCAGGACTACCAGCAGAGCCCCCGCAATACTCATCGACCGTCCTTGTCCGCCCAACCCGATATCGACACAACTCGCGTGCGCGGTAAGGCGAGTTCCGTGTAATCAGGTATCAACAACAACCGGAATAGCTCCACAGCTTGCCTCCCCGGCCGCGGGACGTGCCCCGACTATACGCCCTTCCCCCCGAAAACGAACGGGGCGGCCCCGCGGCCGCCCCAGATGAACCCCGTGGATGAACCGCGCGCCTACGACTCGAACTTCTTCTTCAACCACGCGGTCGTGACGCTCTTGGGCCGCTCGAGCGGGAAGCCGAGCGCGCGGTCGAGGACCAGCGATGCCAGCACGCCGATCGCGCGCGAGATGCCGAAGAGAACCGTGTAGAAGTCGTATTCGGTGATTCCGTAGTGGACGAGGATGACGCCCGAGTGGGCGTCCACGTTCGGCCACGGGTCCTTCGCCTTCCCCTGCTTGAGGAGGACCGGCGGGACGACGTCGAAGAGCATCCGCACGATCTGGAAGTTCTCGTCGTCGGGCATGTGCTTCTGGGCGAACTCCTGCTGCGCGGTGTAGCGCGGGTCGGTGACGCGAAGCACGCCGTGACCGTACCCCGGAACGACCCGCCCGGCGCTGAGCGTGTCCCACACGAACTTCTCGAGGGTCTCCTTCGAAGGGACGCCGCCGCCGAGCTGCTGCTTCACCGCCACGATCCAGCGCATCACTTCCTGGTTCGCGAGGCCGTGCAGGGGGCCGGCGAGGCCGTTCATCCCGGCCGACAGGCAGTAATAAGGATCGCTCAGGGCGCTGCCGACGAGATGCGTCGCGTGCGCGCTGACGTTCCCGCCCTCGTGGTCGGCGTGGATCGTCATGTAGAGCCGCATCATCTCGTCCACGCCGGGGCCGGAGACCCCCATCGCGTGGGCGAGGTTCGCCGACCAGTCGAGCGAGGCCGGGCCGGCGCCGACGTGGCGTCCGCCCTTGAACGTGCGCCGGTAGATGTACGCCGCGACGAGCGGCAGGCGCGCGATCAGGAGCATCACGTCGTCGTACATCGCCTCCCAGTGCGCCGACTTCGGCATCCCCTCGCGATAACGCTTCGCGAAGATCGAGTCGTTCTGGAGGGCGAGGATGCCGATCGACAGCTGCGTCATCGGGTGCGTGTCGGCGGGGAGGTGGTCGAGGGTGCTCGCCACGTGCGCCGGGAGCGACTCGAGCGACCGCCACTCCTGCCGGACCGACTCCGCCTGCTCCGCGGTCGGGACGTCCCCCGTCAGCAGGAGCCAGAGGACCCCTTCGGGGAGCGGCTGCTCCCCGCCGGGGGCCTTGGGCATCACCTTCTGCATCTCGGGGATGGAGAGGCCGCGATACCGGATCCCCTCGTGGGGATCGACCGCGGAGGTCTCGGTGACCATGCACTTCAGGTCCCGCATGCCGCCGTAGGCCTGCGCGACCGTGCTGTCGCCGAGGGACTTCTCGCCGTGCGCCTTCAGCACGGCCTCGATGTCCTTCTTGAAGGTGGGGATCTTGGAGGCGAGGGCTTGCTTCAGAGCCGACATCGCGAACTCCTGCGGTTTACGCGGTGGGCCTAAGAAGCGGCAGATTAGGCGCCGTTCCGGGCGCTGTCAACGGTGGCGCGCGGCCTTCGGTCGGGCGGGGGCGGGCGCGGGGGCCGACGCGCCGAGCAGCGGCACGAGAAACGCCCCGGTCCGCGACTCGGAGACCCTGGCGACGTGCTCCGGGGTCCCCTCGGCGACGATCTTCCCTCCCTCGTCCCCCCCCTCGGGGCCGAGGTCGAGGATCCAGTCGGCGGTCTTGATCACGTCGAGGTTGTGCTCGATGACGATGATCGAGTTCCCCTGCTCGACCAGCCGGTCGAGGACGGAGAGCAGCTTCTTGATGTCGTCGAAGTGGAGCCCCGTCGTCGGCTCGTCGAGCAGGTACACCGTCCGTCCGGTCGCCCGCCGCGAGAGCTCCTTCGAGAGCTTGATCCGCTGGGCCTCGCCTCCCGACAGCGTCGTCGCGGGCTGGCCGAGGCGGATGTACCCGAGGCCGACGTCCTGGAGGGTCTGCAGCTTGTCGCGGACGAACGGGACCGCCTCGAAGAACTCGAGCGCCTGGTGGACGGTCATCTCGAGGACGTCCGCGATGTTCTTCCCCTTCCAGAGGACCTCGAGGGTCTCCCGGTTGTAGCGGTGCCCGCGGCAGACGTCGCAGGTGACGTAGACGTCCGGGAGGAAGTGCATCTCGATCTTGAGGACACCGTCCCCCTCGCAGGACTCGCACCGCCCCCCCTTCACGTTGAAGGAGAAACGGCCGGGGGCGTACCCGCGCACGCGCGACTCGGGGACGCTCGAGAACAACTCGCGGATCGCGGTGAAGACCCCGACGTAGGTCGCCGGGTTCGACCGCGGAGTCCGGCCGATCGGCGACTGGTCGATGTCGATCACCTTGTCGACGTGCTGGATCCCCTCGATCCGCTCGTGCGCCCCCGCGGGCTCCTCCGCCTGGTGGAGCGCCTTGGCGAGGGCCCGGTGGAGGATCTCGTTGACGAGCGTGCTCTTCCCCGACCCCGAGACGCCGGTCACGCAGGTGAAGGTCCCGAGGGGGAAGGTCGCCGTGACCTTCCGGAGGTTGTGTTCGGTCGCCCCGACGATCCTCAGGGCGCGGCCGTTTCCCGGCCTGCGGCGCGAGGGGACCTCGATCCGCTCGAGCCCGGAGAGGTACCGGCCGGTCAGCGAGCGCGGCGACACCGCGATCGCGTCGGGAGGCCCTTCCGCGACGATCTCCCCGCCGAGCTCTCCGGCCCCGGGGCCGAGATCGACGACCCAGTCGGCGGCGCGGATCGTCTCCTCGTCGTGCTCGACGACGACGACGGTGTTCCCGAGGTCGCGCATCGCCGTCAGGGTGTCGAGGAGCTTGCGGTTGTCGCGCTGGTGCAGGCCGATCGAGGGCTCGTCGAGGATGTAGAGGACGCCGGTCAGGCGCGAGCCGATCTGGGTCGCGAGGCGGATGCGCTGCCCCTCGCCTCCCGACAGGGTCGCCGCCCCGCGATCGAGGGTGAGGTAGCCGAGGCCGACGTTCTCGAGGAACCCCAGCCGCTCGCGGATCTCCTTGAGGATCGGCGCCGCGATCTGCGTCCCGCGCGCGTCGAAGGTCAGCGTGCGGTAGCGCGCGAGCGCCTCGCGCACCGACGACGCGGTGTGCTCGGCGATGTTCCGTCCCTCGATCCTCACCGCGAGGCTCTCGGGGCGAAGCCGCGCCCCCTTGCAGGCGGGGCAGGGGTGCGACGCCATGAACTTCTCGAGCTCCTCGCGCCGCGACTCCGACTCGGTGTCCTTGTAGCGCCGCTCGAGGTTCGGGAGGATCCCCTCCCAGGTGCGCGTCCACTCGTAGGTCGAGGACTTTCCCTTCCACTTGAAGGCGAACTCGCGCTCCCCCGCCCCTTCCCAGAGGATCTTCTTGAACGCCGGAGGGAACTTCGCGTACGGGAGCTTCGGGTCGACCTTGTAGGCCTTGAAGAGCCCCGATTCGAGGACCTGGAACCAGTTCCCGTCCCCCCAGGCGATCGCCCCGCCGCGCAGCGACTTGTCGGGATCGACGAGCAGCCGGTCGCGGTCGAACGAGCGCTTGAGGCCGAGGCCGTCGCAGGCGGGACACGCCCCGTACGGCGAGTTGAAGGAGAACATCCGGGGCGCGAGCTCGGGGACCGACACGCCGCAGTCGGGGCACGCGAGGTGGCGCGAGAAGAGCAGGTCGCGTTTGCCGTCGACCTCCACGACGACGAGCCCCTCCGCCGCCTCGAGGGCCGTCTCGACCGAGTCGGTCAACCGCCCGCGGAGGTCCCCCTTGATGACGAGCCTGTCGACGACGATCTCGATCGTGTGTTTCTTCTGCTTGTCGAGGTCGATCTCCTCGGCGAGGTCGTGGGGGGCCCCGTCGACGCGGGCCCGGACGAACCCCTTCGCCGCCGCGTCGCGCAGCTCTTTCTTGTAGGTCCCCTTCCGGCCGCGCACGATCGGGGCGAGGACCTGGATCCTCGACCCGGCGGGAAGCTCGAGGACCGCGTCCACGATCTGCTGCACGGTCTGCGAGGTGATCGGCTTTCCGCAGTTGTGGCAGTGGGGCGCCCCCACGCGCGCGAAGAGCAGGCGCAGGTAGTCGTAGATCTCGGTGACGGTCGCCACCGTCGAGCGCGGATTGCGCGAGGTCGTCTTCTGCTCGATCGAGATCGCCGGGGACAACCCCTCGATCGACTCCACGTCCGGCTTTTCCATCTGCTCGAGGAATTGCCGGGCGTAGGCGGAGAGGGACTCGACGTAGCGCCGCTGCCCTTCCGCGTACAACGTGTCGAAGGCCAGGGACGACTTGCCGGAGCCCGACACCCCCGTGAGCACCACGAGCTGGTTTCTCGGGATCCGGACGTCGAGGTTTTTGAGGTTGTGTTCCCGCGCCCCGCGGATGACGATCTCGGTCGCCGCCATTCGTTACTTCTTGCCCCCGGGGATCAGGAGGAGGAGCGCCCCCGCCCCGATCGCGGCGATGGACACCCACATCGGGACCGCCATCGTCTCGCGGTCCTTCACCTCGAACTTCGCGACGCCGAGGTCGACCTCGTGCGTCTCCCGGGTGTACTCGAACCCCTTGTAGACGAGGCCCAGCACCCCGAGGGCGATGAGCACGATTCCCGCGATCTTGCGCACGTTACCCACCGTGGGACCCTCCATTTCAGAGCGACTTCGCATGCTATCGTTCGACCGCGATGTCCACCACGTCTTCCGGTGCCCGCATGCTCGACGGGAAGGCCTGCGCGGAGGCGATCCGGGCCGAGGTCGCGGCCGGCGTCGCGCGGCTGAACGCGGCTCGCGGCATCGTTCCCGGGCTCACGGTCGTCCTCGCCGGAGAACACGCCGCCTCCGCGGTCTACGTCCGCAACAAGGAGAAGGCGGCGACGGACGCCGGCATGCGTTCGCGCGTCCTCCGGTTCCCGGCCGAGGCGACCGAAGCGCGACTTCTCGAGGCGGTCGCGTCGCTCAACGCCGACCCCTCGGTGCACGGGATCCTCGTCCAGCTCCCGCTCCCCGCCGGGGTGGACGAGCACCGGGTCCTCCTCGCGATCGACCCGTCGAAAGATGTCGACGGGTTTCACCCCGTCAACGCCGGGCGCCTTTCGATCGGTCTTCCCGGGTTCGTCCCGTGCACTCCCGCCGGAGTCCTCGAGCTCCTCCGCCGCAACGGCATCCCGCTCGCGGGACGACGCGCCGTGGTCGTCGGACGGTCCAACATCGTCGGCAAGCCGATGGCGCTCCTCCTCCTCCGTGAGAACGCAACCGTCACCGTCGCCCACTCCCGCACCCCCGATCTCGCCGCGGTCACCCGGGAGGCGGACGTCCTCGTCGTCGCCGCCGGGAAGCCGGGGCTCGTCGGTCGGGAGCACGTGAAGCCGGGGGCGGCGGTCGTGGACGTCGGCATGCACGCCGTCTCCGACGAGAAGACCTGTCACGCGATCTTCGGCGACGACGACCGGCGCCTGCGCCAGATCCGCGAGAAGGGCTCGACCCTCGCCGGGGACGTGCGTGCCGTCGAGGTCGCCCCCGTGGCCGGCTGGCTGAGCCCGGTCCCGGGCGGTGTCGGCCCGCTCACGATCGCGATGCTCCTGAAGAACACCCTCGACGCCGCGGAGCGATGAGGTGGCGACCCGGCCCGTCCTGCGCGTCGGGCTGACGGGGGGGATCGCTTCTGGGAAGACGACCGTCGCCTCGCTCCTCGCCGAACGCGGCGCGTTCGTCCTGGACGCCGATCGCATCGGCCACGACCTCATCGCCCCGGGGGGAGCCGCTCACGCCGGCGTCGTCGCGCGCTTCGGCCCCGCGATCGTCGAGCCGGACGGCTCGATCTCGCGCCCGCGCCTGGCGGCGATCGTCTTCGCCGACGACGAGGCGCGCCGCGCGCTCGACGCGCTCGTCCATCCGCACATCCTCCCCGAGGTCGAACGGCTCCTGGCCGCGTACCTCGAGACCGGGCGCGCCCTCGTCGCGGTGGTCGATGCGGCGCTCCTCGTCGAAGCCGGGATGACGCGCGCCTTCCACCGGCTCGTCGTCGTGCGGTGCGTCCGCGAGACGCAGATCCGCCGGCTGATGACCCGCAACGGGCTCACCCAGCAAGAGGCCGAGCGGCGCATCGACGTTCAGGCTCCGCTCAAGACCAAGCTGGCCGCGGCGGACTACGTCATCGACACCGACGGGACGATGCGCCAGACCCGCGAGCAGGTC
This sequence comes from Candidatus Polarisedimenticolaceae bacterium, assembly GCA_036376135.1. Lineage (NCBI taxonomy): Bacteria > Pseudomonadati > Acidobacteriota > Candidatus Polarisedimenticolia > Candidatus Polarisedimenticolales > Candidatus Polarisedimenticolaceae > Candidatus Polarisedimenticolaceae bacterium. The sequence continues at coordinate 7,067 of DASVAW010000009.1, forward strand.
GATCGGCTGTGGCGGGATCTGCTCGGCGACTACGAGGCGTTGACCCGGACCCCGGCCCCTTCGTAGTCCTTGGTGACGGTCACCCGGTTGCGGGCGTCGACGAGCACGATCTTCGGCTTGTGGTCGCGGACCTCGGCCTCGGGGATCGAGCAATACGCCGCGATGATCACCTTGTGGCCGGGGCCGGTCATGCGCGCGGCGGCGCCGTTGATGCAGCAGACGCCGCTCCCCTCGGGGCCTTCGATCAGGTAGGTCGAGAAGCGGCTGCCGTTGTCCACGTCGTAGACGTCGATCCGCTCGAAGGGGACCATGCCGGCGAGCTTCATCAGGCCGGCGTCGAGGGTGAGGCTCCCCTCGTATTCGACGTCGCACTCCGTGACCGTGATCCTGTGGACCTTGGCCCGAAGCATCTCTCGCATCATGGGTCGGACTCCTTTTCGGGTCGCCCTCCTTGGATTCGGATGGGCGCCAACCGGATACTCTAGCCGTGGAGCTCGCCGGGCTCAACCCGCCCCCGCGTGGCGCCCCAGGCCCCCCAGACCGCCAGGGCCAGGACGGCGAAATAAGCCGCCATCCCGTAGGGCGAATACCAGCGGCCGGTGTCGGTGCAGAAGGGGAAGTTGTTCCCGATCTGGCCGACCAGGGACGAAACGACCGTCGCCAGCAGCCCGAACCGGACCAGGACGCCGATGACGACGGCGAGCTGGAGCAGGCCCAGGACCGCGACGAACCACCCCCCGTCCTGCGCGGTGGCGAGGGCCACGATGGGGCCGAAGACCACCGCGACCGCCGCCGCCGCCCGTCCGGTCGTCTTCAGCCAGCGCTTGAGGGTCGCGAAGAGCAGCATCATGAACAGCGGCGAGATCAGGGAGTTGATCTGGACGCTGAGGAACTGTCCGATCCACCCGCGGATGCCGAGGGTGCCGTCCATGTCGATGTACGCCGGGGCGAACCCCGGCCCGGAGGTCCCCTGGACCGCCAGCGCCGCCGCCACGAAGGCGGTGACCGCCGCGCTGACCCCGACCCCGATCAGCGCGTCGCGGCCGACGAGCGGGTCGCGGAACCGGCCCGCGAGCAGGCGCGACCAGGAGATCAACGCGTCGGGCCAGGACTTGCGCACGATCGGCTCGAGGCCGAGGTAGAGCAGCGCGGCAAGCCCTCCGATGAACAGCGCGAAGCCGGTCGCGCGCACGAAGAAGTTCCACTCCGCCACCGCCGACGCCTGGTGATTCGCGAAGCAGGCCCATTGGCCCATCGTGACGGCGAATCCCCACGCCGCCAGCCGCCAGGCGCCGCGCCGGTCGGCCCGTCCCGACACGAGGTTCCGCCGGGCCAGGAACGCCGCGCCGAGAACCCCCAGGAGAATCAGGGCGATGTTGAAGTTGCGGCCGACGCGCTGGGCCAGGGTCGCCTCGCGCGGCGCGGTCCGGGTCGGCAGGTCCCACGGTTTGATCAGGTCGAAGTAGACGACCTTCCCGAACGCCGACGCCGCCTCGATGCGAACCTCGCTCCCGAAGTACTCGGGCATCGTGCCGACCCAGGCGATTCGACGGTCGGACCACACGGGAGGGGTCCAGGTCGAGGGGACCTCGCGGAACGCCGACGGATCGAGGCCGGCCGCGGCGAAGAGCGTCGTCCAGTCCGGCGCGGACGCCTCGGCGCCCTCGGGGGCCTGCTGGGGCGGAGTCACCTGCAGGTGCTGCACACGTCCCTTTTCGTCGAAGAACACGACCCCGTCCCCCGACAGGTGCTCCGGGGGCGGGTCGTCGGGGACGACGCGACCGAAGGCGTTCCCCGGCGTCAGCTCCCGGGGCGCCTCGCGGTACCAGAAGGTCACCGCCCCGTACCTCCCCGAGCGGAGCCGCTCGAAGCGATCCGCCTCGGTCCGCGCCTTGAGCCAGTCGATCGCCGACGTCCCCGCGCCGAAGGACCACGCGCGCTCCACCGGCTTCGCGTCGTACCCCGCGGCCTCGAACGCCTGCCGGCCCCGCTCCGCGAGCGCCTCGGGGGACCGCTCGAGGTCGGTCCAGCCGAGGACGGTGCGCGGCGCCAGCGCGACGCCGGAGGCCAGGAACGCGGCGACGACGAAGGCGACGAGTCCCCAGGCCCAGGCGGCCGGAAGCACTCCGCTGCCCCCCGCCGCGGCGACCATCTCCGGGGAGGGGGTTTCCCCCGCGGCGAGGGCCGCCTGGAGCGGGTCGCCGCCCGGAAGGGCGACGGCGACGGCGAGAGCGGAGGCGGGACGAAGGGACGGATCGCGCTCGAGACAGCGCAGGATCACCCTCTCGACCGCGGGGTCGATGTCCGCAAGGTGGTCCGACGGCCGCGTGACGTCGTGCGATTCCCGCAGCTCCTGGAGCTCGGCGAAGGTCTTCGCCTCGAAGACCGGTTTCCCGGTGAACAGCTCGTACAGGGTCACGCCCAGGGCGTACAGGTCGCTGCGCACCGTGACGTCGCGCCCCTCGATCTGCTCGGGGGCCATGTACGCGGGGGTCCCGGAGCGAAGGTCGGATTCCGCGAGCTCCTCGCGGAACCCCGCGAGGCCGAAGTCCATGATCCGGACGGTGCCCAGGCCGTCGAGCATCACGTTCTCGGGCTTGAGGTCGCGATGGAGCACGCCCTTGTCGTGCGCGGCGGCGAGCCCGGCGCACAGTTGCCGTGCGATCTGCACCGCCTTGTCCTTCGGGAGGCGCCCGATGCGCCGGAGCAGCGACGCGAGGTTCTCGCCGTCGACGTACTCCATCGTGAGGTAGGGCTGGCCGTCCACCTCGCCGATGTCGTGCACGCGACAGACGTTGGGATGGGTGACCTGCCGCGCGAGCCGGACCTCGTTGTGGAACCGCGCGAGCATCGAGGGGCTCTGCGCCAGCGCCACCGGGAGGAACTTCAACGCCACCGTCTGGGCGAGCTTCACGTCCTCGGCGCGGTAGACCTCTCCCATCCCTCCCTTGCCGAGGAGTCCCTCCACCCGGTACCGCCCGGCGACGAGCTCCCCCGCGACGAAACGCGAGCGCCGGCCGCCGGAGACCGACGACGTCGTCATCGCGCGCGAATCGTCCGACACGACGGTCGGCGTCTGGCTCGAACTCACGGAGGCCGCGACGCGGGAGACGCCGCAGGAGGGGCAGAATCGGGCCTCCTCGGGGAGCGGGGTGGCGCAGCGCGGGCAGGACGCGGTCGTCATTCAGGGCCTCAGGACGGTGTTGTCGATCAGGCGGGTCTTGCCTGCGAACGCGGCCACCGCCAGGAGCAATTCCCCCTCGAGCTTCGGCGCCGGCTGCAGCGTGGTGGTGTCGACGAGCTCCAGGTAGTCCACCCGCAGACCCGCCTCCGCGTCGAGGATCGCGCGAGCCGCCGCGACCACCTTCGCGGGGTCGCGCTCCCCGCCGGCCACGGCGCGCTCGGCGGCCTCCAGGCACGACGGGATGGCGCGGGCGGCCCGGCGCTCCGCCGCGGACAGATAGACGTTGCGGCTGGACATCGCCACCCCGTCCTCGTCGCGGACGATCGGGAGCACCAGGATCTCGACGTCGACCAGGAGGTCGCGGGTCATCCGCTGGAGCACGATCGCCTGCTGCGCGTCCTTCTGGCCGAAGGCGGCGACGTTCGGCTTCACCACCTCGAAGAGCTTGAGCACGACCGTCGCGACGCCCCGGAAGTGGCCGGGACGCGACGCCCCCTCCAGGCGCGAGGAGATGCCCGCGACCTCGACGAACGTCGAGGCGCCCTCCGGGTAGATCTCCGCCGCGTCGGGGGCGAAGATCACGTCGACCCCCTCCCGGACGCACAGGTCGCTGTCGCGCGCGAGGTCGCGGGGGTAACGGCTGAGGTCCTCGTTCGGGCCGAACTGGGTCGGGTTCACGAAGATCGACACGACCGTGAGGTCGCATTCGGCCTTCACGCGGCGGACGAGGCTCATGTGCCCCTCGTGCAGATACCCCATCGTCGGCACGAAGCCGATCCGGCGCCCCGCGGCGCGCGCGCGCCGCGCGAGCTCCTTCATCGCGTGGACCTTGCGCACGATCTCCATGTCAGGAATACGTCTCGGCGTCCGACGGGAACGCCCCGGAGCGCACGTCCGCAGCGAAGCGCGCCACCGCGGCAGCCGCGTCGTCGTGAAGGCGGAGGTACCGCCGCACGAACTTCGGAACGTCGCCGGGGAGCATCCCGAGGAGGTCGTGGATCACGAGAACCTGCCCGTCGCACCGCGCCCCCGCCCCGATGCCGATCGTGGGGACGGGGACCTCCGCCGTGACGCGTTCGGCGAGCGGCGACGGGATCCCCTCGAGGACGATCGAGAAACACCCCGCGTCGGCGAGGGCCCTGGCGTCGGCGAGGAGCGCCTCCGCCTCCTCCGCGCCGCGTCCCTGCACCTTGTAACCGCCCATCCGGAGGACCGACTGGGGGGTGAGTCCGAGGTGCCCCATCACGGGGATCTCGGCGTCGAGGATGGCGCGGATCGCCGGGAGCCGTTTCCTCCCCCCCTCGAGCTTCACCGCGTCCGCCGAGGCCTCGCGGACGAAACGGGCGGCGTTGCGCACCGCGTCCTCCGGACCGAGGTGGTAGGAAAGCCACGGCATGTCGGCGATCAGCAGCGCGTGGGTGCGCCGCCGGGAGACCGCCCGCGTGTGGTGGACCATGTCGTCCATGGTCACCTCGAGGGTGTTGTCGTGGCCGAGCACCACCATCCCCAGGGAATCGCCGACGAGGAGGGCGTCGACGCCCCCCGCCTCGGCGGCCGCCGCGGTGGCGGCGTCGTAGGCGGTGAGCACGACGAGCGGTGGGCCCTTGCCCTTGCGGTTGCGGAAGGCCGGTACGGTGATCATCGAGGGCCTCCTTATCTGCCCGCCCTCGTCCGAGGGTCGAACGACGTGAAGGCGAACGGGCTCAGGCGGACGACCCGAGCGGACGGTAATACTGCACGCCGCGCTCCATCTTGCGGATCTGGTCGACGAGCTCGTCGAGATCCCCCTCCTGGTGCACGAAGTCGATCTCGCTCGTGTTGATCACCAGAAGCGGCGTCGCGGTGTAGTTGAAGAAGAAGTAGTTGTACGCCTTGTTCACTTCGTTGACGTACGCCTCGGAGATCTGGGACTCGTAGTCGCGTTTGCGCCGGCGGATCCGGTCCATCAGGCGCGAGGTGTCGGCCTGGAGGAAGATCACGAGGTCGGGCTTCGGCACCGTCCCCTCGAGCATCGCGTAGAGCTTGTCGTAGATGAGAAGCTCCGCGTCGTCGAGGTTGAGGTACGCGAAGATCTTGTCCTTCGGGAAGATGTAATCGCAGACGGTGACCTGACGGAAGAGGTCGCGCTGCGAGAGCTCCTGCATCTGGCGGTAACGCGACAGCAGGAAGAACAGCTGCGCCTGGAACGCAGCGCCCGGCTTGTCGCTGTAGAACTCGCGAAGGAAGGGGTTGTCCACCTGCTCGAGGACCTTGTGCGCTTCGAACTTCTTGACGAGAAGCTCGACGAACGACGTCTTCCCGACGCCGATCGGCCCTTCGACCGCGATGGAGCGGAATTTCATGAGAGGCGGGAGTATACGGGCCCGTCGTTCGGCAAGGCAAGACGCGCGACGGGTCTCGCGAACGTCGGCGCGACGAGCGCGGCGAGCGCCTGGGCGGGCGTTCTGAGGGTGACGGGCTCGATCAGGTCCGCCTCGATCTCGGCGAGCGGCGCCAGCACGAACGCGCGCTCCCACAGGCGCGGGTGCGGGAGCTCGAGGCCGGGTCCCGAGCGGACGAGTCCCCCGAGAGCGAGGAGGTCGAGGTCGAGGGATCGCGGCGCGTTCCGCTCGCCGCGCACGCGGCCGTGATCGCGCTCCACGGCGAGCAGGATCGCGAGCACCGCCTCGGGGTCGAGCGCGGTCTCGATCCTCGCCGCGGCGTTGAGGAACCAGAGGGGCTCGCGGGTCCCCACCGGCTCGGTTTCCCAGGCCGAAGAGACCGCCCGGAGGGCGATTCCCCCCCGGGACACCCCCTCGAGCCCCGCCTGGAGCATCGCCAGGCGGTCGCCGAGGTTGGAGCCGAGCGCGATGTACCCGTGCACCCCCCCAGCATAGCCGCGTTGATCCGGGTGGCGGCCATCCGCTAGGATGGCGCGTCTCCCTCCAAGTATTTGGGACGACGGAGGTTCCCCGGGCATGAGCAGCAAGAAATCCAAATCCGAAGCCAAGCCGGATGCCGCGCGCCCGGCGCCGCGCCACGGCGCGACGTACGAGCGTGCCGTGGCCGAGTTCGAGCATGCGCTCGGCCTGCTTCACCAGGGGCGTCCCGCCGACGCGCTCGCGAAGTTCCGCGCCCTCGCCGCCGAACACGACGAGGAGCTCGGCCTCGCCGAGCGCGCGCGCGGGTTCATCGCCGTCTGCGAACGGCGCACCGCCGGCCCCGCGACGCTTCCGCAGACCCACGAGGCGTTGTACCTCGAAGGGGTGGCCGCCTCCAACGCGGGCCGCCTCGACGAGGCCCTGAAGATGCTCGACCGCGCGGTCGAGATGCGACCGCAGGAGGCCGCCTACCTGTACGCGCGCGCCTCCGTGCGCGCGCTCCAGGGCGCAGCGGACGCCGCCGCGGGAGACCTGCGCCGCGCGATCCAGCTCGACGGGAAGCTGCGCTTCCAGGCGCTCAACGATCCCGACTTCGAGAAGGTCCGCGACGAGGCGTCGTTCATCGACGTCATCGAGCCGACCCCGACCGGGGCGTGAGCCCGGGCGTGGCGCGCCGTTCCGCCGGGACCGTCCTCGTGCTCGCCGCGGGCCAGGGGACGCGGCTGAAGTCGAAAACGATCAAGCTCCTCCACCCCGTCGCGGGGCGGCCGATGGTCGCGTGGGTCGTCGACGCGGCGCGGGCCCTGAAGCCCGACCGCCTCGTCGCCGTGGTCGGTTTCCAGGCCGACGCGATGAAGGGCGCGCTCGGCGACGCCGTCGACGCGTGCGTGCTCCAGTCGGAACAGCGCGGCACCGGGCACGCCGTGCTCCAGGCCGCGCCTTCGCTCAAGGGACGGCTCGACGAGCCGCTGCTCATCGTGAACGGCGATCTCCCCACGCTGAAAACCTCGACCCTCCAGGCGCTCGCGCGCCTGCACCGGACGTCGAAGGCGGCGCTGACCCTCGTGACCGCCGAGCTCCCCGATGCGACCGGTTACGGCCGCGTCGTCCGCGACGACGCCGGGAAGGTGGTCCGGATCGTCGAGCACAAGGACGCCACGGAAGAGGAGCGCGAGATCCGCGAGATCAACTGCGGGATCTACTGCGTCGATCCGGCCGCGCTCTTCCCCATCCTTCGCTCGCTCCGCCCGGACAACGCCCAGGGGGAGTACTACCTCACGGACGCCGTGCACCGGCTGATCGCGAAGGGCGCGAAGGTCGGGGCGCTCCTGCACGAGGACGCCGAGGAGGTCCTCGGGGTGAACACCCGCGAGGAGCTCGCCCGGGCCGGGATCACCCTCTACGCGCGCAAGGCCGCCGACCTCATGGCGTCCGGAGTGACGCTCCTCGACCCCGACCGGATCTGGGTCGACCCACGCGCGAGGATCGGGCGCGACACGATCCTGTGGCCCGACGTGATCATCGAAGGACCGAGCGTTCTCGGGGAGGGCTGCGTCGTGCGCCCCGGGTCGCGGCTGAGCGACGTCCGGGTCGGCGATCGCGTCGAGATCCGGGACCACTGCGTCGTCCAGGATTCGAGGATCGCCGCCGGAGCGGCCGTGGGCCCGTTCGCCCACCTGCGCCCGGGGACCGTCCTGGCCGAGGACGTCCGCGTCGGGAACTTCGTCGAGACCAAGAAGGCGAAGCTGGGCCGGGGCTCGAAGGCCTCCCACCTGACCTACCTCGGCGACGCGACGGTGGGCGCGGGGTGCAACATCGGGGCGGGGACGATCACCTGCAACTACGACGGGGACGCCAAGCACCCCACGACCCTCGAGGACGGCGTCTTCATCGGGAGCGACACCCAGCTCGTCGCGCCCGTCCGGGTCGGCAAGGGCGCCTACGTCGGGGCCGGCTCGACGGTGACCCAGGACGTCCCCGCGGGGGCGCTGGCGATCAGCAGGGGCCGGCAGCGGAACATCGAAGGATGGGCCACCCGGCGAAAAGTTGGCAAGAAGCACGATTAGCCTTAAGTTCTGGCCGGGGTAACACGTCCATGTGCGGAATCGTCGGGTACGTCGGGGACAAGGACCCGGTCGAGGTCCTGATCGAGGGGCTGCGCCGGCTCGAATACCGGGGCTACGACTCGGCCGGGATCGCGGTCGTCAACGGCAACGGCGAGCTCAGCATCCGGCGCGCCCCCGGGAAGCTCCGGGACCTCGAGCGCGTGATCGCGGACAAGCCGGTCCACGGCCGCTACGGCATCGCGCACACCCGGTGGGCCACGCACGGCCGCCCCACCGAGGAGAACGCCCACCCCCACCGCGACTGCACCGGCCGCGTGGTCGTCATCCACAACGGCATCATCGAGAACTACCTCGAGCTCAAGCACGAGCTCCAGGCCAAGGGGCACCAGTTCCTCACCCAGACCGACACCGAGGTCGTCGCCCACGCCATCGAGCAGGTCATGAAGGACGACGGGGCCGACCTGGTGGGGGCATTTCGGACGGTGCTCCCCCGCCTGCGCGGGATCTACGCCCTGGTCGCGATCTCGACCGACTCCCCCGACACGCTCGTCGCCGCGCGCCTGGGCCCTCCGCTGGTGGTCGGCATCGGCCGCGGCGAGTGGTTCGTCGCTTCGGACATCCCGGCGATCCTCATGCACACGAAGGACGTCGTGTTCATGGACGACCACGAGATCGTCGTGGTCGACCGCTCGGGAGCGCGCTTCAGCAAGCTCGACGGCACGCCGTTCCACAAGCCCTCGCAGCGGATCCCGTGGGATCCGATCATGGCGGAAAAGGGCGGTTACAAGCACTTCATGCTCAAGGAGATCCACGAGCAGCCGCGCGCGGTGCGCGACACGCTGCTCGGCCGGGTCAGCCTCGAGTCCCCCGAGGTCCACCTCGAGGAGATGACGATCTCCGACGAGAGCCTGCGCGGGATGACCCGTTGCCAGATCGTCGCCTGCGGGACCTCGTGGCACGCGGCCCACGTCGGGAAGTTCCTGATCGAGAAGCTCGCCAAGATCCCGGTGATGGTCGACTACGCGTCGGAGTACCGGTACCGCTCCCCCCTGGCCAACCCCGAGGTCCTCTCGGTGTTCATCAGCCAGTCGGGGGAGACCGCGGACACCCTCGCGGCGCAGCGCGAGGCGAAGGCGCTCGGCGCCACGACGCTGGCGATCTGCAACGTGCGCGGCTCGATGCTCACCCGCGAGGCGCACGGGACGATCCTGACCCACGCGGGCCCGGAGATCGGCGTCGCCTCCACGAAGGCCTTCACGAGCCAGATCACGGCGCTCTGCGTTCTCGCCCTCAAGCTCGGACGGCTCCACGGCCGGCTCGAGGAGGACGCGGCGATGGCGTTCGTGCGGCACCTCTACCACATCCCCGCCCAGATGGAGCATTACCTCTCCGACGACCGGGGGATCGAGGACCTCGCGAAGACGTTCATGAACCACCGCGATTTCCTCTACCTCGGCCGCGGCGTGAACTACCCGATCGCCCTCGAGGGAGCGCTGAAGCTCAAGGAGATCTCGTACATCCACGCCGAGGGGTACCCCGCCGGCGAGATGAAGCACGGGCCGATCGCGCTGATCGACGAGAACCTGCCGGTCGTCGCGATCACGCCGCACGACGCGGTCTTCGAGAAGATGCTCTCGAACATCGAGGAGGTGAAGGCCCGATCGGGGATCGTCCTCGCGATCACCGACCAGCACGACACCGACCTCGAGCAGCGCGCCGACGCGACGGTGGTCGTGCCGAAGACCCACGAGCTACTCTCGCCGCTGCTCACCGTGCTGCCGCTGCAGCTGCTCGCGTACCACATCGCCCTGCTGCTCGGCTGCGACGTCGATCAGCCCCGGAACCTCGCGAAGAGCGTGACCGTCGAGTAGGCGCCGACCGCCGCGACGAGCGACGCCGTGAAGGCGTTCGGCCAGCCCAGCGCGTAGTCCCCGACGAGCTGGACGACGGCCCCCGTCGCGAGCGCCGCGATCCCCGCCGCGGGGACCGCCTTCCGGTCCCACAAACCCGCCGCCATCGCGACGAACAGCCCCGCGCCCCCGAACGCCGACGCCTGCGCGACGAGGTCGTAGACGCTGTCGGCGGAGAAGGCGATCGCGTAGGCGGCAACACCCGCGATCGCGACGCCGACCCGGTTGAGGAGCACCTTGCGCCCTTCGCTCGCGGCGGGCATGAGCCGAAGGACGCCGTTGTGCACGACCACCGACGACGCCGCGAGGAGCGCGCTGTCCACGGTCGAGAGGATCGCCGAGACCAAAGCCCCCGCGAAGACGACGTGCATCACGGTTCCGAGGTGGCGCGCCGCGAGCGCCGGGAGGACCTGTTCCGGCGAGGCGAGCCCGGGGAGCATCGCGGCACCGTACAGGCCGAGCGTCACCGGGATGAGGCCGACGGCGACGTAGATCCCCGCCGCGCCGATCGTGGCGTTGCGGGCCAGGTTCGGCGAGCGGCTCGCGAGGATCCTCGAGATCATCTCCTGCGCGGTCACCGACCCCAGGATCGGGACGAGCCAGTCGTTCAACACGTGGAGCCACGGCCGCGCGGGCTCCGCGGGAGCCGCGGCCGCCGCGGGCGGCGACGCCCCGCTCCCGACGACCGCGATCAGCAGCACCACGAGCCCCACGATCAACGCGACCCCCTGGACGATGTCGGTCGTCGCGTCGGCGAGGATTCCCCCGGAAACCGTGTAGACGATCACGACCCCGGCGGCGAGCGCCGTCATCCACGCCGCGTCGTGCCCGGAGACCGACGCGAGCACCTGTCCGAACGCGCGGATCTGCGCCGCCGCCCACAGGAGCGACGTCGGCGCCATCAGCACGATCGCGAGGCGTTCCGCGTTCGCTCCGAACCGTTCCCGGAACAGGTCCGCGAGGGTCACGAGACCCCGCCGCCACAACGCCCGCGCGAAGACGACCCCGGCGAGCAGAAGGCACAACGCGTAGCCGAACGGATCGTGCGTCGCCCCCGCCCACCCGCGGGAGTAGACCTCCGACGCCGCCCCGATGCAGGTCTCCGCACCGAACCAGGTGGCGAAGATCGAGGCCGTCGCCAGCCACGGCCCGAGGCTGCGCCCGGCGAGGAGGTAATCCTCCTCGGTGCGGATTCGGCGGGAGATCCACATCCCCACCACGAGCTGCAGGGCGACGTAGCCGAGGACGCCGAGGAGGAGCGGGCTCACGGGGGCGGGAGGATAAACCGAGGGGATTGCGCCGTGTCGCTTGTTTTCGAGCCGCGCGCCGCCACGGAGCACCGGAACCGAGCGATGTTGCCCGCTCGCAACGATGGCAACCTTACGTACACGGCGCAATCCCCTCCCTCGGGACCGATCCGCTTCCCCCCGTTGCTACAATGCGCCGGTTCCAAGACCCCGAGGACGCCCCTTGAATCCACCGGAGCCGCAGCCGACGTCCGTCGACCGTCTCGTCTCCGCGCTCAACCCCGAGCAGCGCGAGGCGGTCGTGCACGAGGGCGGCCCCCTGCTCGTCCTCGCGGGGGCCGGTTCCGGCAAGACCCGCGTCATCACGCACCGCATCGCCTGGCTCGTCCTCGAGCGCGGCGTCGCCCCCTGGAACATCGTCGCCGTCACCTTCACCAACAAGGCGGCCGGCGAGATGCGCGAGCGGGTCGAGAAGATCCTCGGCTCTCGCGCCGAGGGGATGTGGATCGGGACGTTCCACGGGTTGTGCCTTCGCATGCTGCGCCGCGACGGGGAGCGCGTGGGGCTCGCCTCCGGGTTCAACGTCTACGACTCCGACGACCAGCTCGCCCTCGTGCGACGGATCCTGAAGTCGCACTCCGCCGACGACGCCGCCGGGACCGCGCGCCCGTTCCTCTCGAGGATCAGCCGCTGGAAGAACTCGATGATCGCCCCGGAGAACGCCTCGAAACAGGCCTTCTCCCCGGACGCGCGCCTGCAGGCCGAGGTGTACGCGGCCTACGAGGAGGGCTTGAGGCGCGCGAACGCCTGCGACTTCGACGACCTGCTGCTGAAGGCGCTGGCGCTCGTCGACGCCGAGACGAACCCCGACCTCCTCGAGAAGTACGCGGCGCGCACCCACCACCTGCTCGTCGACGAATACCAGGACACCAACCGCCCGCAGTACCTGATGGTCCGCGCTCTCGGGACCGCCCACCGCAACGTGTTCGTGGTCGGCGACGAGGACCAGTCGATCTACAAGTTCCGCGGCGCCGAGATCCGGAACATCCTCGACTTCGAGCGCGACTATCCCGACGCGCGCGTGGTGAAGCTCGAGGAGAACTACCGCTCGACGGGGACGATCCTGGACGCCGCGGGGGCGGTGATCTCCCGCAACGTCGCCCGCAAGGGAAAACGCCTGTGGACGCGCAACGACCGGGGCGACCGCGTGAAGCTCTTCCGCGCTCCCGACGACCGCGCGGAGGCGACCTGGGTCGCGCGCCAGGTGCAGTCCCTTCTCGGCTCCCTCGATCACGGCGACTTCGCGGTCCTCTACCGGACCAACGCGCAGTCGCGGTCCTTCGAAGAGGCGTTCCGGCGCGACCGGATCCCGTACCAGGTCGTGGGCGCCGTGCAGTTCTACGAGCGCAAGGAGGTCAAGGACGTCTTAGCCTACCTGAAGCTCGCCGTGAACCCCTCCGACGACGTCGCCTTCCGGCGCGTCGTCAACACGCCCCCGCGCGGGATCGGCGACACCACGCTCCAGTCGATCGAGGAGGTCGCGCGGGCCACCCGCGTGCCGCTGCTCGCGGCCTCGCGCCGCGCCCTCGAGCAGAACCTCCTCCCCTCGCGCTCCGCCAAGATGCTCTCCGACTTCCTCGCCCTCATGGAGACGCTGCAGCTGCGTGCCGCGGAGGAACCCGCGCCGGTGGTCATCGACGGCGTCCTCGAGGGCGTGGACTACGACCGCTACCTCGAGAAGGCGTTCCCCGGCGAGTCCGAGGACCGGCTCGAGAACGTCCGCGCGCTGGTCTCGGCCGCCGCGGAGCACGAGAAGGAGGCGGAGGAAGCCGGCGAGCGCGCGACGCTGCACGGGTTCCTCGACCGCTCCGCCCTCGTGTCGGACGCCGACGAGGTCGGCCGCGGACCCGGCGTGACGCTGATGACGATCCACAACGCCAAGGGGCTCGAGTTCCCGGTCGTCTTCCTCGCGGGGATGGAGGAGAACCTCTTCCCCCACGCCCGCTCGGCGGGGAACGACGAGGACCTCGAGGAGGAGCGCCGGCTCTGCTACGTCGCGATGACCCGCGCGAAGCGGCGCCTGTTCCTGTCGCTCGCGGCCTCGCGGTTCGTCCAGGGGATCCCGCAGGCCAACCGCCCGTCGCGGTTCCTCGAGGAGATCCCCGACACCGTCCTCTCCGAGGAACGCCCGTCGGCGCCCCCGTCGTCCGTGCGGGAGCCCGAGCGCGCGTGGGGCTCGAGCGCGGCGCGCCCGATCCGCCCGGCCGGACCGCCCCCTTCGATCAAGCCCGCGGGGGACATGCCCGCCGACGGCTTCGCGATCGGGCGGACGGTGCGGCACCCCATGTTCGGCGACGGCAAGATCACCGAGCGCGAGGGGCAGGGCCCCCAGCTCAAGCTCACCATCTGGTTCGCGGGCCACGGCAAGAAACGGATCCTGCCGTCCTACACCCGTCTCGAAGTCCTGTAAGGAGTCCGTGTCATGAAGGCGAACGACATCCGCAACGGCCAGATCCTCCGCATCGAAGGGAAGCTCTTCCGCGTGCTCTCGTTCCAGCACCGCACCCCCGGGAACCTCCGCGCCTTCGTCCAAGCGAAGCTGCGCGACCTCAAGACGGGAGCCCAGAACGAGTTCCGGTTCAGCTCGACCGAGGAGCTCGAGCGCGTCTCCCTGGACACGCGCCAGATGCAGTACCTCTACCACGACGCCGCCGGCTACCACTTCATGGACAACGACACCTACGACCAGGTCGCCCTGGCGGACGACGTCGTCGGCGACGTGATGCCCTACGTGATCGCGGAGTCGGTCGTCGTGATGGAGTGGTTCGACGGCGCCCCGGTCGGTCTCGAGCTCCCCGCCGCGGTCGAGCTGAAGATCGTCGAGACCGCGCCGGGGATCAAGGGCGCGACCGCTTCGGCGCAGAAGAAGCCGGCCAAGCTCGAGACCGGGCTCGTCGTCCAGGTGCCCTCGTTCATCGAGGAAGGGGAGAAGATCCGAATCTCGACGGAGACGGGGGATTATCTCGGGAGGGCTTAGGCCTTCAGTGCCCGCCGCGATCCTCCGCCCCGCCCTGCGCGATCTTCGCCAGCGCGAGGAGCTGAGCCCACGGCAGCGCCAGCACCCCGGCCTGGTAGTCGATCACCTGGATCCGGAGACCCCGCTCGTCCCAGTGCAGGATGTACCCCTGCTCGAGATACGGGATCTTCCCCTCTTTCGGCCGGTCGAGGTCCATGGGCTCCCTCCGCGCGACGTGCTGCCCGCGAACTTAGGGCACGCGGCGTCGGGATGCACGCTCACGTGGTGCGAAGCACGAACTGCGTGACCTCCGGCCGCACGTTGAACCGAACCCGCCAGAGGTGGCCGAGCCCGCGGTTGATGTAGAGGCGACCGCCGCCGGCGAGGGCGAACTCCCCCGCCGTGTACCGCTTGTTCCGTACCGGGAGGACGGGAGGCGGGAGGAACGGCGGGCGGCACTGCCCGCCGTGGGTGTGCCCCGACAGGATCCATCCGTCGTACTTCTCGAAGATCGAAAGGTCGGCGGCATCCGGGTTGTGGCAGAGGACGATCCCGGGCCCCTCGCGCTCGAGCAACGGCGCCACGCGCTCGGGGGTGAGCCGCCCGGACCAGAAGTCGTCGATCCCCGTGAATCGCAGGCCGTGCAGTTCCGCCGCGTCGTTCCGGAGCACGAGCGCCCCCGAGGCGTCCAGGATCCGCTCGATCCGGTCGGCGACCTCCGGCTGGTTCCAGCCGAATCCGTAATCGTGGTTCCCGAGCACGGCCACGGTCGACAATCGCCCCCGCGGCATGGTCTCGAAGACCCGCCGCGCCTCCCGCAAGTCCTTCGCGTCGGTGTAGGTGATCGCGTCGCCGGTGAAGACGACGAAGTCGGGCTTCAGCGCCGCGGCATCGCGGAAGGCGTCGATCACGAACGTCGAGTCGACCTTCGGCCCGACGTGGACGTCGCTGATCTGGAGAAGGGTCGCGCCGTCGAGCGCCTTCGGGAGTCCGCGGATCGGGAGCGGCCGCACGACGCGCTCGACCCAGTGCGGCTCGATCCCCCAGCCGTAGCCGACGCACCCCGCGGCGGCGGCAAGGGAAGTCCGAACGAAGGTTCTCCTGGAGATCAGGCTCACGCGGGCTCCTTCCGGTCTGGATCGCAACCGGACGCACCCCTCAGTCGCAGTTCGGCACCCCGAGGAAACACGGAAGCTGGTCGATCACCACCCCGGCGTAGACGAAGGCGAGCGAGACGGACAGGGCGAGTCCGGCCCAGTGACCGAACGTGAGGGCCCGGAGATCGCGCGCCGACCGGAGGCGTCCCACGGCGGGCGCCGCCGAAAGCACGATCAGCAGCGAATGGACGGACATGAACGAGAAGAGCACGAGGGGAAACTCCTCGCGAAGCTCACGTCGATTCCACCACTCGAGGACGAAGAGCGGCACGACGAGGGCGGCGCTGATCGCGAGGGAAGTCGAGAAGGTACGCAGGACGCGAAGCACCGGCGGGTTCATGCTCCAGAGCGTACTGGGCGACCGTGTTCGCTTCGTGCAGGGACGGCGGATTATCGGTGCAGCTACGCGGCCGTATACCCGGCCCCGGGCTTCACCACGACCGCCTTCAGCCCCTTCGCCGCCACCTTCCGGACGAACTCGTTCGGGTCCGCCTTGATGTAGCCGAAGGTGTCGTAGTGCATCGGGATCACGACCCCCGCCTGCAGGAACTCCGCCGCCTTCACGGCGTCGTCGATCCCCATGGTGAAGTTGTCGCCGATGGGGAGGAGTGCGACGTCGATGGGGCCGTTCATCTCGGCGATGAGCTTCATGTCGAGGAACAGTCCGGTGTCGCCGGAGTGATAGAGGGTCTTCCCGCCCATCTTGAGGATGATCCCGGCGGGATTCCCCAGCGCCTCGCCGTCGGGACCGGTCGAGCCGTGGTGTGCGATCGTCAGCTTCACGCGGCCGAAGGGGAAGTTCGCCCCGCCACCGATGTGGAGCGGGTGCCCCTCGCACCCCCGCTTCTGGAACCACCCCGTGACCTCGAAGTTCGCGATCACGAGGGCTCCGGTGTGCTTGGCGATCTCGACGCCGTCGCCGATGTGGTCGCCGTGGCCGTGGCTGACGATCACCGCGTCGAGCTTCTTGAACGCGCTCGGCTTCACGTCGGCCAGCGGGTTTCCGGTCAGGAACGGGTCGATCACGACGCGGTGCGTCCCGTCCTCGATTTCCCAGCACGAATGCCCGTGGTAGTGGAGATTCAGCATCGCCCGCCCTCCTGGACACGCGCCGACAGGCTAGCGCGGCGGCGACTGGCACGCATCCTGTAGACTTCGCGCATGGGTTCCGCGCTCGACTCCCTCCCCGCGCTGCTCGCGAAGAAGGACTATGCGAGGGCGCTTCGCGTCCTCCAGGCCGAGATCGACGCGAAGCCGAAGAGTTTCCCCGTGCGGCGCCAATACGCGGAGGTCCTCGCCCTCGCCGGGCGGCGCCGCGACGCGATCGACGCCTACGAAGCGTTGTTCGAATCGAGCCTCGAGGAGGGGTATTTCCCCCGCGCCACCGCCATCCTCGCGCAGATCGCGAAGCTCGCCCCCGACCGCAAGACCGACGTGGAGGAGATGCGCGCCCGTGTCGCCGAGCGCGAGCGCAAGGCGACCCAATTCGCTTCCGCGATCCGCAAGCCCCCGTCGAGGACTTCGGCCGAGCCGCGGAAGGCGAAGTTCCGCGGCGTTCCCGAGAAGGCGATCCCCGAGATCTTCGAGCGGGCGACGATCGTGGAGTACGCCGCCGGCCAGGTCGTCTACGAGGAAGGGACCGAAGGCAACTCCCTGTTCCTGATCCAGGACGGCTCGGTCCGCAAGGACATGAAACGGGCCGAGGGCGACAGCGTCATGATCACGACGCTGATCGCGGGAGAGTTGTTCGGCGAGGCGGCCGTGCTGACCGGCAAGCCCCGGGCGGCGACGGTGACCGCGCGCGAGGCGTGCGTGCTCCTCGAGATGTCGCGCGCCGGGATGGAGGACGTGATGTCCCGCCATCCCGAGTTGAAGGAGGCGCTCGAGGCCCGCCTTCGCGAGAGCGCCGCGCGTGCCATGGCGGCGCTCAAGAAATAGGGACGGGCACCCGATGATCGGCCCACGCTCCAGGGGGGGCTCGATGCGCCGGACGCACATCCTCGCCTCGCTCGCCGTGGCCGTCTCCCTCACCGGCTGCCGCGCGATGTTCCGTTACCCCGCGCTCGAGCCCGACCTGCCCGTCGACGACGCGACGATCGCGACCGGGATCAACCTCGACCTCGTCGGAGAATCCGGGGCGAAGACGATCGTGTTCGAGGTGCATTGGGTCGAGGGATACCGCCCGACCGACTACGCGCTCGACGGGCTCCACGAAGCCCTGCGCCGCGTCGCGCCTGAGAAGTCCGTCACCATCGAAGTGGACCCGGCGCCCACGCCGAGGGCGGAGTGGGAGGCAACGGGGGACGATCCGGGTGCCGCCGACCTCTGGGTCGAGCGTCACGCGCGCGACGTCGAGCCCGGGGAGGGGACCTTCCGCATCCAGGTCCTCTACATCCCCGACGGACGGAAGTGGTTCGACTGGGGGTTCTTCGGCATGGCGGGTCGGGCCGCGGTCGAGCGAAAGGACGGCTCGTTCGTCGCGGCCCCGGTGATCTTCATGGCGACGGAGCCGATCGTGAAGGCCTCGATCCTCTGGCTCGCTCCGAAGCGATCCGAGCGGTCGACGCTCGTGCACGAGTTCGGGCATCTGCTGGGGATCACCCGGAACCCCCGGCACGTGAAGCGCGACGACGGCTTCCACTGCACCGAGCCGCAATGCGTGATGGGGGCGCCGACGGCGCGCAAGATCGCCTACAACCTCCCGCGCGGCCTGTTCACCGGAACGATCCCCACCTGGTACTGCGGGAAGTGCATGGGCGACCTGCAGGCGGCGCGCCGCTGGGCCGCCGCCGAGCGGGCCGCCGGACGCGATCCGTTGGCGGGAACCGCGCGGACCGAGCGCATCCAAACCACGCGCTACGCGGTCGCGGCCCTGGTCCGGCGCGGACGGGAGGACGAGGCCAAGGCACGCCTGGACGCGCTGCTCGCCGAGGTCCCTTATCACGAGGACTACTACGAGCTCGCGATCGCGCTCTGGAGCCACGGCTGGTACGCCCAGGCGCAACGGCTGTTCGAGGCGGTGGTGCGGGAGGCGCCGCCCGGTTCCCGCGGTGCCTCCGAGCAATACGTCCTCGAGCTGCTCCAGGCGCAGGGTCGCTACGAAGCGGCGATCGCGCGGAACACGGACGTCGCGTTCAGCCACGTTCGACAGGAGGCCCTCTCGGCACTCGGGCGGCACGAGGAGGCGATCGCCGCCGCGCGCGCCGCCGTCGCGGCGGAACACCCGAAGCACATCACGCCCTGGCTCGAGGCCTCCGTGGCCGAGGCGCTGAGCGACGCCGGTCGTTTCGACGAAGCGCTCGAGACCCTCCGCGGGACGTGGTCCGGCCGGGAGCCCACTCCGCGGGAGCGGCTGGCCGAAGGCGAGATGCTCCTCGACGCGGGTCGCCCGGACCAGGCGCGGGAGGCGTTCCGCGGCGTCCTCGACGCCGTCGGGGGATCGCCGGAGAAGTCGGGCTCGCCGTACGAAGTCCGGATTCCGGCCGCCCGGGCTCACGCCCATCTGGGGGACGAAGAGGCGGCCCGCGCGGCGCTGTGCGGCTCCCAGCGGCGCAAGCCGACGGGGTGGACGCGGACCGAGCTCGCCAGGGTTCTGGTCATCCTCGGCGACGAGGCGGGCGCGATGGAGGCCCTCCTCCAGGCGCGGACGGAAGGGGGCGTCACCCGCCTGAACCCCTGTGTCGACCGGGATCTCGAGGCGCTCCGGGACGACCCGCGGTTCGCGGAGCACTTCCCCTGCGCGCCCCGGGCCGAAGAATAGTTCTTTACAGCCCTCACGGGTTTGTTCTACTTTGTAGAACATGTCGCGTGGGGAGTACCTCGGAGAGTTCGAGCAGCTCGTGTTGCTCGCCCTCGTCCGCCTCGGGGAGGGGGCGTACGGGCTCTCCGTGCGCAGGGAGTTGGTCGACCGCGCGGGGCGGGAAGTCGCCATCGGCGCCGTTTACGCGACGCTCGACCGGCTGGAGCAGAAAGGGTTGGTCGCCTCGGCCCTCGGCGAGCCGACCTCGGAACGCGGGGGCCGCGCCAAGCGCCACTTCCGGCTGACCGGCGAGGGGTCGAAGGCGCTGAAGCGCTCCCAGACCGCGATGGCCCGGATGCTCGACGGCCTCCCCGCGAAGTGGAGGCCGGCGTGAGCCGGCGCGTGGCGATCGCCCTGCTCGAAGCGACTCTCCCGCGGGAGCTCGCGGAGCCCGTGATCGGCGACCTGGTCGAAGCGCACGCCCGTCAGCCGGTTCGATTCTGGATCGAGACGCTTCGCGCGCTGCGCCTGGTGGATCCGCGCGTTCCGGCCGCGGGACTCTCGGGGGCGCTTCTCGCCTGCGCCTTCACCGTCGTCGCCTTCCGCTGGAGCTGGGGGACCGTGTTGTCCCTCGTCCCGTTCCGCGCGGGACACGAGCCTCCGGCTTCCTGGATCGTTCCGTTCGTATTCGTGACGGCGGGCCTCGCCGTCGCGGGCGCCGTCGTCGGCGCCCGTCTCGCCAAGGGGAGTTCCCGATGAAGATCCTGCTCTACCTCGTCGCCGGCGTCGTC
>DASVAW010000010.1 GCA_036376135.1 Candidatus Polarisedimenticolaceae bacterium
TTCAGACCGAACCTCTCCCGCGACCTCGCCCTGGCCCTCTCCGCCTCGACCTCACGGTCGCGAGGGTGCGCCTGGGTCACCAGCGAGGCGAGGAGAACGCGCGCCGAGTCCGCGACCTCGGCGACGGCCCGTTCGAACGCCGCCTGGTTCGCCCGCGAGGGCTGCTGGAAGCCGCTCAGCTTCCGCACGAACTGCAGCGACGCGGCGCGGATCTCCTCGTCGGTGGCGGGGGGCTCGAAGTTGAACAGCGTCCGGATGTTGCGGCACATGAACGCTCCATCGATCGTCCCGGACGACTCACCCTTTCGGGCTCTCGACCGGAGGAGGGGGCCCTTCGCACCCATCGACCTCGAGACCGAGATCGTCCCGACGCTGCCGCAGCCGCTCGCAGACCGCCGACTTGACGGTCTCGTCGCGTGCCAGCTCCTCGCGGATGCGCCCGCGAAGGTAGGCCGTCTTCGCGTCGTCGTCCGCGAGCGCCTTGAACGCGTCCTCCCCGAGGACCGCCTCGAAGTGTTTTCCGGTCTGCTGCGTCACCGTCGAGTTCATGATCGCCGACACGAACGCCGCGCGCGCCAGCAGGAGATCCGGCTCCTTCATCTCGGACAGCCCGTTCAACCCGCTGCAGATGTGGAACGAGTACCTCGGCGGCCCCGTCGGTGCGCCGTCGGGACCGCGCGGCGTCTTGACCCGATCGGGCCACACCTGCGCGGCGAGGTAGGGGAAGAACTGGCTCCAGCCCACGCGCCGGATCGGGTCGGCAAGGGGATCCGGGCAGTCGCTGCACGCCAACCCCTCCTCGGCGAGCTCGGCCGGAAGGCGCAGCAGGATGGGACGGAGGTACGCCGGCGAGCCGAGGTAATACGCCCGCACCACCCGCGTCGCGGCTTCCGGCGTCGTCGACGTGTCCGATTGGGGCGCGTCGCTCGACATCGACACGAGGACGAACCCCGCATCCTCGATCGCCCGATCGACCGCCCGTCGAAGCGGCGTCGACTCCCCCGAGGAACAGCGCGCACGATCCCGCACGATCACGTGGACCATGGTCTTCCCGCCGGACGTGAGCACGTCGCCGCACATCGTCTCGCCGATCGCGTCGCGGACCTGCTCCCAGGTCACCGGCGCGGCTGGATTCGAGGCCGCGACGGCGGGAACCGACGCGAGAGAAGACGCGACCAGGAGCATCCACGAGCATGTCATCGCAAGACCCCCGACGAAGTTCCCGGACGTTACGCCGCAAAGCGTGAAACGTCCATCCTCCACGGGCTTCCCCTCACTTCCCCTTCGCCGCCAGACACTCGACCTCGACCCGCGCGCCGAGCGCCAGGCCGTTCGCGCCCAAGGCGCTGCGCGCCGGGTACCGCTTCTCGAAGTAGGTCTTGTAGACCTCGTTGAAGGTCCCCCACTCCGCGATGTCCGCGAGCATGACGGTGCACTTCACGACGTCGCCGAGGGTGTAGCCGTGGGCCTCGAGGGAGGACTTGATGTTGTCCATCGTCTGCTTCGACTCGGCCTGGATCCCGCCGGGGACCAGCTTCATCGACCCGGGAACGAGGCCGATCTGGCCGGATAGGTAGAGCGTGTTCCCCACGCGCACGGCCTCCGAGAAGGGAAGGCCGGCGGGGAAGACCTTCCCGGAATCGAGGTATTCGATCGGCTTGCGCTCGGCGGCATGGGCCGGGACGAAGAGCGTGAGCAGCAGCGCCGTCCACAACGACCGGTGGGGTCGGTTCACGGGACACCTCCGTCGCGCGATCCTACAGGGATACACTCCGCTCATGCGTTCGTTCCTGCCCCTGCTCGCGATCCTCGCCGTCGCACCCGCGGCCCTCGCCGCGCCCCCCGGCCTCGCCGAGCTCCCCGCCCGCCTCGACGCGCTCGAGCGCTCGACCGACCCGGCCGCCGCGGCCGCGTCGATGGACGAGCTCGGCATCGAGGTCGCGCAGACGGGCGCCGAAGGGTCGATCGCGGCCGCGGAGGGGTGTTTCCGGCGTGCGCTGGCGGTCCGCACGAACGCCTTCGGCGAGCGCCATCCCGAGACCGCGAAGAGCTGGTCCACCCTCTCGGATTTCGCCTACGTGCTCGGCAACTGGGAAGACGCGGAGGCCCACGAGCGCACGGCCCTCGCGATCCGGCGGGACACGCTTCCGGCCGGAGACCCGGCGATCGCGGCGAGCCTGGACAGCCTCGGGATCGTCCTGCTCCGGATGGGGAGGCTCGGCGAAGCCGAGGCGCTGCTGGCCGAAGCCGAGAAGATCCGCGTGGGCGATGCATCGGGCGATCCCGCCAAGCTCGCCGAGACGCGCAACTCCCTCGCCGAGCTCTACCGCCAGCAGGACCGGCTCGACGAGTCCGAGGCGGTCTTCCGGCGCGCGCTCGCGAAGCTCGCCGGCGGACCCGATCCGACCGGGGTGGCGGCGCGGCTGGAGAACAACCTCGCGGGGCTGCTGAAGGACCGCGGGCGGCTCGCGGAGGCCGAGGACCTCGTGCGCCGCTCCCTCGAGAAACGCGAGCGGGCGGAGGAGCCCGACGACGGCGCGATGTCGGTGGGGCTGCTGAACCTCGCGGAGATCCTGCGCCTCCAGGGAAACCCGGACGGGGCGGAGCCGCTCTACCTGCGCTCGCTCGAGCTCGCGCGCAAGGCTCTCGGCCCGGGCAACCCCGACCTGTCGACGCACCTCGGCCAGCTCGCGGTCCTGTATCGGGACTCCGGGCGACGCACCCGCGCGAGGGAGCTGTTCGACGAGGCGCAACGGCTGCTGGCCGGTACCGTGGGCGAGGAACATCCGCTCACGGCACAGATCCTCGACGACCGGGGCCGCCTCGAGGAGATGGCGGAGCGGAAGGACGAGGCGGCCGCGCTCTACCGGCGGGCCCTCGCGATCCGCGAGGCGATCTTCGGGGCGGACCACTTCGACACGGCGTCGACGCGGGCGTCGCTCGCACGGGTGCTCGGCTCGATCGAGGAAGCGGGGAAGGCGATCGATGCCCTCGAGCGGCTGGCGGCGTATCCCGACGTCGTCGCACGGACGCGACGTCTTCGGGCGACGCTGCTGCGATCGCGGGGCGATCTCGCCGAGGCGGAGCGGGACCTGACCGCGGCGGCGGGCGCGATCGAAACGCTTCGCCGCGACGCCGGTGGAGGAGAGACGGCCCGCTCGGCGGCGCTGGCGCGGCACCGCGAGACCTTCGTCGAGCTGATCGACCTGCTCGCCTCCCAGGGGCGGTTCTCCGAGGCGTTCGCGTGGAGCGAGCGCGCGCGGGCCCGCGCGCTCCTCGACCAGCTCGAAGCGGCGAACGTGGACGTCCGCTCGGGGATCGCCGGGGATCGTCGGAAGGAGCTCGAGGCGAAAGAGCGCGCCGCGAGGACGCGTCTGGCCGAGGCGCAGGCGCGCCTCGGATCCGTGCCGTTCCGGACGGACCTGCCGGAGGAGCGGCGGCGTGCGCTCGCGGAGGCCGCGCGCGCCGAGGCGGCCGATGCGGCGGCGGCGCTTCGACAGGTGCGCGAGGAGACCCTCAACGCCAGCGCGTTGTGGCGCGAGGCGACGGGGGGCCCCGCCGCGAACCCCGACGCGGTGCTTCGCCCCGACGAAGTGATGCTCGCCTACGTCGTCGGCGAAGCGTCGTCGTGGGCGTTCGTGGTGAAGCCAGGGGCTCCGCCGACGGCGGTGTCGCTCGGCCGCGAGGGCAGGCGCAGCGCGCTCGACGATGCGCTCGAAGGACCGGCCGGCGTGCTGGACCGCATCTCCCGGCCTCCGCGGGCGGGGTTCGACGAGGATCCCTCCCCCGAGCTCGCGGCGTTGTTCGAACGGCTCGTCCCCGAGCCGGTCCGGTCCGCGCTCGAATCGGCGAAGGTCGCGGTGATCGTCGCCGACGGCCCCCTCGCGCGGCTCCCGTTCGAGGCGCTCGTCGTCGCGCCCGGGCGGTACTGGCTCGACGCCGGGCCCGCGGTCCGCTACGCGCCCTCGGCGACGACGCTGGCGACCCTCGCGTCCCGGCCGCCGGTCCCCGCCGAACGCGGGGTGCTGACGGTCTCGGATCCGTCGTACGCGCGCGCCGGCGCCTCCCGTTGGAAACCGCTGCCGGGGACCCGCGAGGAGTCCCGGGCCGTCTCCGCGGCGTTTCGCAGGACGGAATCGCTGTCGGGCGACCGGGCCGACGAGCCGGGGGTGCGCCGGGCTCTCCCGAACCGGTGGTACGTCCACCTCGCCGTGCACGGTGCGGTCGATTACGGGCGCGGCGACCTTGTCGCGGGTCTCGCCCTCACGCCCCCCGCGGCCCTCGCGCGCAGCGGCGAGAACGACGGGATGCTGCAGCTCTACGAGCTCTACGAGATGGACCTCCGCAGCGAGCTGGCCGTGTTGTCCGCATGCGCGTCCGGTGCGGGCGCGGCGGTCGAGGGCGAGAGCGTCTTCGCGCTGGCGCGCGGGTTTCTCGCCCGCGGGGCCCGCCGAGTCGTCGCGACGCAGTGGAAGGTCGAGGATGCGTCGGCGGCGGCGCTCGTCGGCGCGTTCTTCGGAAACCTGGCCCGCGAGAAGTCGCCCGACTTCACCTCCGCGCTCGCGGAGGCGAAGCGCAAGGTGAGGGCGAACCCCGCGACGGCCGCGCCGTTCTACTGGGCCGCGTTCGTGCTGACCGGCAGCCGCTAGGGGCAGGCCCTTCCGGTCACCGTCGCCCCCGTGCTGTCGCGATGCAGAACCCCCTGCCCCGACGGGCAGGCGTTCTCGGCCCGCACGAGGTAGAAGAACCTCCCTCCCGGGCCGGGCGCGGTCGCGTCGGCGGCGGCGGTGTTCGAAGCGTCGTTCGATTCAACGCAGGTCGCGCTCGAGGTGAAGTTGTTCGGAACCGTCGAGCGCAACGTGTCGTACGCCGGTGCCGTCCCTCCGGGCGAGGAGGGCGCCGTCCACTCGAGCGTCGTCGCGCCGCTGAGCTTGCTGTGGTAAAGGACGAGAGACCGCGCTTCCCCCGGCGTCCCCCAGATCGCGGCGTTGGCGTCGTTGCAGTCGCCCGAACACGCGGAGAAGGTGTCGCCGTCGCCGTCGGCTTCGTTCGTCCCGGTCGGGAGGGGCCACGCGGCGTCGTTGCAGTCGTTGTTGAAGCCGTCGCAGACCTGCGCGGCCCCGGGGTAAACCGCCGCCCGCGCGTCGTCGCACTCCACGCAGGTGGTCCGCCCGTCGAGGTCGGCGTCCGTGCAGTCGCATCCGAGCCGGAGGAACAGGATCTCCTGATCGAACTCGAATCGGTCGTCGTTGAAGGCGACGCCGTACTTCGAGCCGGCGTAGGCCGCCGCGGGCTGCTGCGAGGTTCCCGCGGCGGTCGTGATCTGCTGGTCGACCCCCACCTTCGCCCCGGCGGAGGTGATCCGGCCGAACCAGATCTCGGGATCGCCCGTGCGGTCGTCCCCCCAGAAGACGCCGTATTCGGAGCCGGTCCAGGAGAGGGACGGCTCCTTCGAGACGCCGGAGGCGGTCGTCACCCGCAATTCGGCGCCGGTCTCGGCCCCCGCGGCCGTGACGCGCTGGAAGTAGATCTCGGTGAAGGTCCGGTTGTCTTCCCAGACGAGCCCCCATTCCGTCCCCGTCCAGGCGAGATGCGGGCGGAACGCTCCCGAGCCGTGGTTGGTGATCTGGGTCTTGCCCAGCAGCCCCTGCCGCGGGTCCATCCGTGCGAAGAAGATCTCCTGGTTGGTGCCGCCGTCCCCCTCCCAGGCGATCCCGTAGACGGTGCCGTTCCAGGCGAGGCGCGGGTGCGCGTTGCCGCCGAACCCGCTGTTGTCGGTGACCGGGAGCAAACGGCTCTTCAGGGCGCCGTCGCGGGCGAGGCGCGCGAAACGGATCTCGATCGCGTTGATCCACTGGTTCCACACGACGCCGAACTCGCTGCCGGTCCAGACGATGTCGGAATCGTCCGCCGAGAACCCCGCGGGGTCGTTCAGGGGCAAAGCGGCGCCGATCGGCGCGCCGTTCCGATCGAACCGGCGGAACTGGATCGCGCCGCCCTGGCTCCAGACGACGCCGTATTCGGCTCCGTTCCAAGCGATCTTCGGGTTCACGCAGTCCGAGCACGCGCCGGTCAGCGAGACCTCGGGGAAGACCTTCGTGCCCGACGGCGTGACGCGGGTGAACCAGATCTCCTGGTCGCCGTTGCGCGAGTCCTTCCAGACGAGGGCGTAGTCGACGCCGTTCCAGGCGATCGCCGGGCGCTCGGAGAGAAAGTCCGCGGTCGTGATCCGGAGGTCTCCCCCCTGTTTCGCCGGCACGTCGCACGTCTTGTCGCAGGTCCCCTCGTCGACGCTCCCGTCGCAGTCGTTGTCGCGCCCCTCGCAGACCTCGGCCGCCCCCGGGTAGATCTTCGGGTCGCGGTCGTTGCAGTCGCCGCCGCAGTCGGTCACGCCGTCGCCATCGGCGTCGGTGCAGGGATTGGTGTTGAAGGTCACCGTCAGCGGCGTCAACGCGTTGACGTACCACCAACCGGTCAGGACGTAGAGTTGCCCGGGCGTGAGGCCGGTGACGGTGAAGTCCGTCGAGACGTTGACCGACCCGTCGGTCTGCCGCCCGAGCGCCAGCGCGCCCCCCGTGCGATCGCCGCCGGTCACCGGATTCCTCGGTGCCGAGGCGAAGGTCCCGTTGTCGTAGAAGCCGAAGTTCGTGAGGTCCCACGCGGACGCGTTCGCGTCGAACAGGTCGAGGAATTTTTCCGTCGTGCCGGCCGCGGTCCAGTTGTACCCGGGGTAGTTCGCCGGCCCCGGCGAGATGTAGCAGTCCTCGAAGCCGGGGGTGAGGATCCGGTTCGCGTCGAAGACGGCCTTCTCGACCACGACCATGTTGTCGAGCCGCTGTTGCAGCCATTCGGTCCCGGCGTAGTTCGCTCCCGAGATCCGGATGCGGACCCGGTCGCTCTCGGCGGTGAACGTCAGGTCGAACGACTGGTTGTCGATGGGGCAATACATGAACGCCGGGAACCGGCGGTCGATCGTCTTGCTGAACTCCAGCGCCTGGGTGGGCGCGGTCCCCGCCAGGAGCAGGAGGAGCGGTAGGAGCTTCTTCATGATGGACGGCCTCCGGTCGCGGTACGGGGATTAGTACCCCGTCCACCCTGTTTTGTCGGGGACTTTCTGCATTAACCTCCCGGACGTGCCCGAGCTCCCCGATATCTCGGCCTACCTCGTCGCCCTCGAACCCCGCATCCTGGGCCACCCGCTGGAGGGCATGCGGATCGCGAGCCCCTTCCTCCTGCGCTCGGTGAGCCCGCCCCCGGCGGCGCTGGCGGGGCGACGCGTGACCGGACTGCGCCGCCTCGGCAAACGGATCGTGGTCGCCTTCGAGGGAGACCGCTTCGCCGTCGTGCACCTCATGATCGCGGGGCGGCTCCACTGGAAGGAGCGCGGGGTGAGGCTCGCCGGCAAGCTCGCGCTCGCCGCGTTCGACTTCCCGACGGGCTCGCTCACCATGACCGAGGCGGGCTCCAGGAAACGGGCGTCCCTGCACCTCGTCGAGGGCGAAACCGAACTGGCCGCCCACGACCCCGGAGGCATCGAGCCGCTCGACGTCGACATCGCGACGTTCGCCGCGGCGCTGCGCCGCGAGCGACACACGCTCAAGCGCGCCCTGACCGATCCGCATCTGCTCTCCGGAGTCGGGAACGCATACTCCGACGAGATCCTCCACCGCGCGCGGATGTCGCCGACGACGCTCACGACGAGCCTCGACGACGCGGCGATGGCGCGACTGCACGACGCCGTCGTCGGCGTCCTCCGGGAGTGGATCGACCGCCTCGCAGGGGAGGCGCGGCGCGCGTTCCCCGAGAAGGTCACCGCGTTCCGGGCGGAGATGGCGGTGCACGGTCGATTCGGGAAACCCTGCCCGATCTGCGCTTCCCCGGTCCAGCGGATCCGCTACGCGGACAACGAAGCGAACTACTGCGCGACCTGCCAGACCGGAGGCAAGCTCCTCGCCGACCGCGGGTTGTCCCGCCTGCTCGGATCGGACTGGCCGAGAACGCTCGATGAGCTCGAACAATTCAAGGCGTCGAGGTCGGCACGGTAGGATGACGCCGTCAGGAGGCCGTCCATGAGCGAGATGCCGCCTTCCCCCTTCGCCCCGCCACGCACGGAGAACTTCACGGCCGTTGAAGGCCCGGGCGGGGAGGTTCCCCACACCGCGATCGAGGCGCTGCGGAAGACGCGCCCCTGGGTCATCTTCCTCTCGATCCTCAGCTTTCTCGGCGCCGGGTTGCTCCTGGTGATGGGAGTCTTCGTCGGTTTGCTCGGTTCGATGGGCTCGATCCCCGACACCCCCGGGATGCCGCGCGGGGTCATGGGGGCGATCGGGATCTTCTACTTCCTGGCCGGCGGCCTCTACATCTACCCGGGGGTCCGTCTGCTGCAGTACGGCCTGTCGATCGGAAGGCTGGTCCAGGACCGGCAACCCGCGAGCCTCACCCGCGCGCTCGAGCTTCAGATGCGCTTCTGGCGTTTCATGGGGATCGCGACGATCGCCGGGATGGCGCTCTACTTCGTGGGGATCGTCGTGTTCGCGGTCCTCGCCGCCAGCGGGGTGCTCAAGCCGTGAGCCGTCCGACGTTTCGCCCCCTCACCCCCGACCGCTGGGCCGACCTGGAGGCGCTGTTCGGTCCGCGCGGCGCGTGCGCGGGGTGCTGGTGCATGTGGTGGCGGCACGCGACGCAGAAGTCCTGGGTCGCCGCGAAGGGCGAGCCCAACCGCCGCGCGTTGCGGAAGGTCGTCGCCTCCGGGGCGCCCGTGGGGATCCTGGCCTACGACGGCGACGTCCCGCTCGGCTGGTGTGCGATCGCCCCGCGCGACGACTACCCGCGCCTCTCCCGCGCCCGCACCCTCCGGCCCCTCGACGACCGGCCGGTCTGGTCGATCACCTGCCTGTTCGTGGAGAAGGGGTGGCGGCGCCGGGGGCTGTCGTCGAAGTTGATCGAGGGCGCGACCGCCTACGCGCGCGAGCAGGGTGCGACGCTTCTCGAGGGTTACCCGATGGACACCCGCGACCCGCACACCCCCGCAGCGTGGGTGTGGACGGGCCTCCCGGCGTCGTTCGAGAAGGCCGGGTTCGAAGAGGTCGCGCGCCCCGCGCCCACGCGGCCGATCTATCGGCTCGAGGTCAAGGACACGCGGCGGCCGAAAGCGAGCGCGGCGCCCCCGAGGTCGAGGTCCCGGGGCTCGTCTTCGTCCCCGCGGCGTTCGTCGCGGTGACCACGTAGCTGTAGAGCCCGCCGGCGACCGGGGCGTTCGGATCGCCCCCCGGCCACACGGTTCCCGCCTGCCTCCGAATGCAGTCGAAGGTCCCCGACCCGTTCCCGACGTTGCGGTAGACCTGGTACTCGACGATCGGGTGGGACGACGTGAGGGCCAGGTTCTCCCAGCTCCAGTCGCCGGTCCGGCTGAGCGAGAACGCCGCCGCTCCCGGGCCGGAGACCTCGAGGTTCGGGAGGATCGGAACGACCTTGAAGACCTCCCCCGCCCGGTCGACGATGAACAGCTCCCCACGGCCGTCCTCCCCCCACGACGTGACCTCGTCGATGACGAGGCCGCCTCCCGGCGCGAGCTCGAGGGTGCGATTGAGCTGGTTGGTCGCGACCCCCCCGGCCATGACGAAGGAGCTCAGCTTCCCGGAGCAGTAGTCGGCGTAGAAGTAGGTCCCGCGGAGCGCCGGCATCCGGCACCCGCGATAGACGTACCCGCCGGTCACCGAACACTCGGCGGTCGCCCCGCTCGAATAGGTGAGCACGGGGAGGGTGTTGTCGGTCAGGGTGCAGTTGGTCACGCCCGTGCACGAGGGATTCGGGCAGACGCTCCCCTCGTAGTTCTTCCATCCGAAGTTCCTCGACCGGCCGGCGTCGGGGGCGGGATGCCAGTCCACTTCCTCCCAGAGACCCTGCCCGACGTCCCCGATGTAGAGGTCGCCGTTCGCGCGATCGAACGACCAGCGGTAGGGGTTGCGCAGGCCGTAGGACCAGACCTCGTCGTCGGAGGCCGCGCCGCCCGCGAACGGATTCGTGGCGGGGATCGTGTACGGAAGCGTCGCGACGTCGATGCGGTGCAGCTTTCCGAGGCGGCTCGTCAGCGTCTGCGCGTTGTTCGAGGTATCGCAGGAGCCTCCGCCGTCCCCGGTGGCGATGTACAGGTATCCGTCGTTCGGACCGAAGGCGATCATCCCGCCGTTGTGGTTGGTCTGCACCGGGTGGCTGAAGGTGATGACCTCGACGCGACTCGCGGCGTCCGCGACGTCCGGGTTGGCGCTGACCGAGTAACGCGCGACCACGTTGTTGCTCGAGGTGTTGGTGTGGTAGACGAAGAACCTGCCGCTCGTCGCGTAGTCGGGGGCGAAGGCGAGGCCGAGCAGCCCTTCCTCGTTCCCCGCGCCGAGGTCGGCCGGCGAACGCACGATCGCCGCGATGTCGAGGAACGGCGTCGCGAGCGGGACGCCGTCCTTGAGGATCCGGATCGTCCCGTCCTGCTCGACGACGAACACCCTCGACGTGTCGCCCGGGGGCGCCGTGACGAACAGCGGGCGCAGGAAGCCGTTTGCGTAGAGGACCGTGGTGAGCGGCGTGGCGGAGACCTCGGAGATCCCCGAGCAGAGCTGGGCGTGGGCGGGGGCCGCGACGATCGCCGCGGCGAGGAAGACGATGGGGGCGCGCATGGCCCGGTTGTACGGTGCCCGCCGCCGCGCGGCAAGCGCACTATTCGGGTGGCGGGGGGCGCAGCGGGAACGTCTCCCGCACGATTCTCGGCGCGGGGAGCCTCTGCCCCGCCACGGCCTGCACCTTCTTGTTGAAGAACAGCGTGATCCCGCGCGTCTTGATCGTCGCCGGGATGTCGACCTCCCGCTCGTACCGATCGCGCCGGTCGTCGGGAACCTCGCGGACCGCCCGGGTGGCGTCGTACTTCAGCTCTCCCGACCATCCGACCTTGAAAGCGCCGCCCTCCCGGACCAGGACCTCGCCCCGGCGCTCGTCGACCAGTTTCGACCGGACGTTGTCCCAGGACGGGAGGATCTCCATGAGTCCGTCGCCGTCGAGATCGACGAGCTGGATCTCCCCGCGTCCGACGAATCCGGCGTTCTCCTTCGCGAAGTCGCGCTCGTAGAGCGGTTTCAAGCCGGATGCGGCGTCGAAGACGACGAGTTTCACGCCGACGGCGTCCGCGTCCTCCTTCTTGCCGGTCAGGTAGGTCGCGATCGCGACCGTCTGGCGGGCGCCCCCCTCGACGACCTTCGCCGCCAGGATCGAGCCATTGAGAATCGCCTCGGGGCGTATGCCCATGGCGCGGTAGACCTCGGCCTGTCCGGGAGGGTCGGCGGCGAACGCGGCGGCCACGACGAGGGGGGTCAGGAGCAGCGCGGGGGATCGCATCGGCGTCGATTATAGGCACCGGGCGCGCCTCCGCCCGTATTCCTATAATCCCCGTCCACATTCGCGCCGGAGAACCCCATGCTGGTCTACACCGCTCGGCACCTGCTCCCCGTAGGCTCGCCGCCGGTGGTCGACGGCGCGGTCGCCGTGGCGGACGGCAGGGTCGTGGCGGTCGGCCGCCGCAAGGACGTCGTCAAATCGGTGAAGGCCGCGGAGGTCCGCGACCTCGGCGAGGCGATCGTGATGCCCGGGCTCGTCAATGCGCACACGCACCTCGAGCTCTCGTGGATGCACGAGGTCGGGCTTCCGGACGGGGACTACGTCGGGTGGATCCGCGCGGTGGTCGCGCGGCGGGGTGATGCCGACGAGGCCCGCATCCGCGCGGCCGCCAAGGCCGCGATCGAGGGGATGACGTCGCGCGGGACGGTCGCCGTCGGGGACGTCCAGAACACCACGCTCGTTCCCGCCCTGCTCGCCGCGTCGACGCTTCGCGGGGTGATGTTCCACGAGTTGCTCGGATGGCGGGCGGCGGACGCGGAGAGGATCCTCGAGCGGGCCGCCGTCGCGCTCGACGCCATCGAATCGGACCGGGCGGTGAAGGAGGCACGTGGTCGCCTCCTCCTCGCGTTGACGCCGCACGCCGCGCACTCGACCTCCGCGCCTCTCCTCAAGGCGCTGGGCGGACGCGCGGCGGCGACCTCCGAGCCGATCGCGATCCACGTCGCCGAGAGCGAGGACGAGGTGCGCCTCCTGCGGGACGGCACGGGGCCTTTCGCCGACTTCCTGCGCGAACG
Organism: Candidatus Polarisedimenticolaceae bacterium; assembly: GCA_036376135.1. Classification (NCBI taxonomy): domain Bacteria; kingdom Pseudomonadati; phylum Acidobacteriota; class Candidatus Polarisedimenticolia; order Candidatus Polarisedimenticolales; family Candidatus Polarisedimenticolaceae; species Candidatus Polarisedimenticolaceae bacterium. Next base: position 12,177 of record DASVAW010000010.1, read on the forward strand.
CGGCGTCTGGGACGACGCCTGGAAGGCCCCGGGGCTCACGCCGGTCGACCATCTCGACCGCCTGGGCCTGCTGACGCCGCGGACGCTCGCCGTGCACGGCGTCCATCTCACGCACACCGACATGGCGCGGCTGCAGGCGCGCGGCACGACGGTCGTGACCTGTCCGCGGAGCAACCGCACCCTCGGCGTCGGCGTCGCCCCCGTGCCGAAATTGCTCGGGTCGGGGATCCCGGTCGCGATCGGCACCGACTCGCTCGCGTCGTCCCCCGACCTCGATCTGTTCGCCGAGATCCAGGCGCTGCGCGAGGAGCATCCGACGCTCGCCCCGGCGGCGGCGCTGCGCATGGCGACGCTCAACGGCGCGCGCGCGCTCGGAATCTCCGCCGACCTCGGCACGATCGAGAAGGGGCGCCTCGCCAGCCTCGTCGTCGTTCCCCTCGAGGACCCCGCGTGGGATCCGATCGAGGTCGTGACGTGGAATCCCGCGGCGGCGTTCGCCCTCGACGCCGCCCCCTGGGAGGCGCGGGCCGCGTGACCGTCGGCCGGACCATCGTCACGTGGGGGCGGCTCGTCAAGTTCTCCCACAGCGTCTTCGCGCTTCCCTTCGCGCTGTCCGGGGCGACCCTCGCGGCCTCGCGGCACGGGATCACCCCGGGGAAGGTCCTCTGGATCGTCGTCGCGATGATCGGCGCGCGCAACGCGGCGATGGGGTTCAACCGCCTCGTCGATCAGGCGATCGACGCGCGCAATCCGCGGACCGCGACGCGCGAGCTCCCCGCCGGGGCGTTGTCGCGGGTCTCGGTGTGGATGGCGACGCTCGCGCTGACGGGGATCTTCCTGCTGGCCTGCTTCATGCTGAACCCGCTCTGCCTCGCGATCTCCCCCGTCGCGATCGTCGTGATCTTCGGGTATTCGTTCACCAAGCGATTCACCTGGGGAAGCCATCTCGTCCTGGGGCTCGCGCTCGCCATCGCGCCGGTCGGGGGGTGGGTCGCGGTCGCCGGGACGTTCGACCCCATCGCGTGGCTGCTCGCGGCGGCGGTGCTGTTCTGGGTGGCGGGGTTCGACACCGTCTACGCCTGCCAGGACGTGGAGTTCGACCGGGCCTCCGGTCTCCACTCGATCCCGGCGAGGTTCGGCCTCGCCGGGGCGCTCAACCTCGCACGCCTGTTCCACGCGGCGGCGCTCGGGCTGCTCGCGGCGGTCGGTGTCGTCGCGGGGCTGCACCCCCTCTACTGGCCGGGCATGGCTGCGATCGCGGGGCTCGTCGTCTGGCAGCACCGGCTGCTCCACCCCGAGGATCTCTCCCGACTCGGCATGGCTTTTTTCAACGCGAACGGCACGATCAGCGTGGTCTACTTCGCGGTCGTGCTCGTCTGCGTCTGGCTGGCGTGATTGGGGACCTGATTACGCCGCGCGAGGTCGGTATGGCGAAACGCCTGATCGTGGCGGTGACCGGGGCGAGCGGCGCGATCTACGCCGCGCGACTGGTCAAAGCGGCGCTCGAGGCCGGCGTGAAGCTCGAGCTGGTGGCGAGCGACTTCGGGAACCGGCTGCTGATCGAAGAGCTCGGCCTCAACCTCAAGCAGGAGTCGTTCGAGGCGTGGATCGACCGCACCTGGGGGGCCGGGAAACGCACCGGCACACTCACCCTCCATCCCGATCGCGACCTGGGCGCGTCGATCGCGTCCGGCTCGCAGCGTTGGGACGGGATGGTCGTGATTCCCTGCTCGATGAAGACGCTCTCGGGGATCGCGCGCGGCGCCTCGTCGAACCTCGTCGAGCGGGCCGCCGACGTGACGCTCAAGGAGCGGCGCCCGCTGATCCTCGTCCCCAGGGAGACTCCGCTCAACCTGGTCCACCTCGAGAACCTGCGCGCCGCGGCGCTCGCCGGGGCGGCGATCGTCCCGGCGATGCCCGCCTTCTACCAGAAGCCCGCGACGCTCGAAGACCTCGCCGACTTCATCGTGGGGCGGGTCTTCTCGCTCCTCTCGATCGACCACCGTCTGTTCCCCGCCTGGGAGGGCTGATGAACGGCATCGACGCGTTCACGAAGGCGTACGAGGACATCCCGCTCCTGAATCGGGACGAGCTCCGCCCGGTGCGCCTGCAGCTGGAGTTCCTCAAGGCGGAGCTGCTCCAGCAGGAGGCCCGCATCGAGTCGACGATCGTCGTCTTCGGCAGCGCCCGCACCGCGCCCGGCTCGGCGATGTACGAGGACGCCCGCGCGTTCGCACGTCTGGTCTCCGAGGCATGCCAGTCCGACGGAAAGCGGGAGTACGTGATCGTCACCGGGGGAGGACCGGGGATCATGGAAGCCGCCAACCGCGGCGCGACCGAGGCCGGGGCGAAGAGCGTCGCGCTCAACATCGAACTGCCGCACGAGCAGCGGCCGAACCCCTGGGTCACGCCCGAGCTGAGCTTCCAGTTCCGGTATTTCGCGCTGCGCAAGATGCACTTCATGCTCCGGGCGAAGGCGCTCGTGGCGTTTCCGGGAGGGTTCGGCACGCTCGATGAGCTGTTCGAAACGCTGACGCTCGTGCAGACCCGCAAGGTCGCGCCGGTCCCCGTGATCCTCTACGGCAGTGCGTTCTGGCGCCGGCTGATCGACTGGAACCACCTCGTCGAGCAGAAGTTCATCGTCGAGGACGATCTGCTCCTGTTCGAATACGCCGACGACCCTCGATCGGCCTGGGACAAGATCGCCGGCTTCTACCGGAGCAAATAGGGACAGCAACCGTTTTCGCAACCAGGGACGGTTGCTGTCCCGGTTCCTCAGAGCCTGCGCAACGCCTCGGCGAGGACCGCAGCCGGCGGGATCATCGCGAGCAGCTCGGCGCCCCGCGCGCGACGCTCCGAGCGGGACCATTCCATCGCCTCGGGGAGCTCGGCCACGATCGCCCAACCGTTCACCGCGTACGGCCCCCATCGTCCGGGTCCACACGTGGGCCACGGCGCGTGGAGCGCGATCGTCGGCGTGCCGAGCGCCGCCGCGAGGTGGAGGGGTCCCGTGCTCGAGGCCACGACGAGCGAGGCGCCGGCGAGCAGCGCCGCGAGCGACGGGAGATCCCCACCGAACCGGGGGGCCCGTCGCACGGGAATCGCCGCGGCGTCGAGCGCCCGTGCCGCCGCCTCGTCGGAAGGCCCGACCGACACGACGACACCCACCTCCTCGCCGATCAGCAGCTCCGCGAGCTTGGCGAAATGCCCGGCAGGCCACCCCGGGCACGACCCTCCGCTCCCCGGGTGGAGCACGACGTACCGCGACGGGACGTGATGCTCGGACAGCCATGCATCCACCGACGCCCGGGCGTCGTCGGAAAGCCGCAGCGGGAAACGCGCGGCGCCCCCTTTCGCCCCCGCGCGATGCGCGTAGGAAAGCGCCAGCTCGACCTCGTGGCGCACCCCCTTGCGGCGGTGCTCCTCGATCGTGCGCTCGAAGATCGGCGAGTAGAGACGGTACCCCGGCCCCACGCGGTGCGGGATCCCGGCGCGCCAGGCGCACCACCCCGCCCGCCCGCCCGGCGCGATCGAAACCAGCAGATCCGCGGCGAACGACTGGAAGCGCTCGATCAGCGCCTCCTGCGTGCCCGCGTCGACGACGACCTCGTCCACCCCGTCCACGCACGCGGCGATGGGGGCGGCGAACGGCTTCACGACGAGTCCGAGCCACGCACCGGGGTAGGTCGCCCGGAGCGCGGCGATCGCGGGAAGGGTGAGCACGAGATCTCCCAGCCGATCGTTGCGCACCACGAGCAGCCGCCGCACCGACGCGAACGGCTCCCCCGGCGTACGCACCACCTCGGGCCGCCGGTCGACCTGCACGAGGGTCGGATGGGCCTGGAGCACGGGGCACAGCCTACAATGCCGCCGGCCATGCTCCCCACCCTCGTGCTCTTCGACGTCGACGGCACCCTCGTGGACACCGCCCGCGCCGGCATGCTGGGCCTGAAGCGCGCCTTCCGAGAGGTCTTCCACGTGGGCGACGTCTCCGAGGTGTTCGGCAAGGTCCGGTTCGACGGGCGCACCGACCCGAGGATCCTCGCCGATCTGGCGCGCGAGGCGGGAATCGACGGGGATCACTTCGAGGAGCGCGAGCGGGCGCTGCGTGACGCGTATCTCTCCGCCCTCGGGGAAGAGATGGCGCATCCGAACCCGCGTCGGCGGGTGCTCCCGGGCGTGGTGGAGACCCTCGAGGCCCTCGAGGCGACCGACGGGGTCCATCTGGGGCTGCTCACCGGGAACATCGAGCGCGGCGCGCGGATCAAGCTCGCTCCGTTCGGCCTCAACCGCTACTTCGCGTTCGGCGGATTCGCCTCCGACCATCCCGATCGCTCCGAGATCGCCCGGATCGCGCGCGAGAAGGCGGTGGCGCACACGGGGATCTCCTTCGAGTCGGGCCGTGTCTTCGTCGTCGGGGACACGGAGCTCGACGTCGCCTGCGCGCGGGCGCAGGGCTTCCGCGCGATCGCGGTCGCCACCGGCTGGACGCCACGGGAACGGCTCGCCGCGTCGGCCCCGGACGCGTTGTTCGACGATCTTCGGGACGTCGGGAGCGTGCTCGACGCGATCGGGCGCTGAGCCGTCACGCGGTCGTCCGCTTCGCCCCCTTCCGCAGCCGCCGGCGATAGGTCTCGTAATCCGGAATACGTCGCACGTAGGGCGTCCCCATCAGGCTCGAGGAGATCACGAAGTCCGCGGAAGCGCGGTTGCAGGCCACGGGGATGTTCCAGACGACGGTGATCCGCAGCAGCGCCTTGACGTCCGGGTCGTGCGGCTGGGCCTCGAGAGGGTCCCAGAAGAAGATCAGGAAGTCGAGCTTCCCCTCCGCGATCCTCGCCCCGATCTGAAGGTCGCCTCCCATCGGGCCGCTCTCGAGCTTGTTCACCGGAACGTGGAGCGCCTCCTCCAGCAGGGAGCCGGTCGTGCCGGTCGCCCACAACTCGTGTTGCACGAGCAGGTCCCGATTGAATCGGGCCCACTCGAGCAGGTCGCGCTTCTTGTGGTCGTGCGCGACGAGCGCGATGCGTTTGCGCGCGTCCATGGCGATCGTCCGGGTCTCCATCGGATCCTCCCCGACGGGAGCGTACTCCCGACGGGGTTCATCGGGGTGACAGGCGCGCGGCGGTCTCCCGGAAAACCGCCTCCCACATCTCCCGCGTGAGCCTCCCCGTCTGCGTGTTCTGGCGGCTGGGGTGGTAACTCCCGAGCAGCAGCACCGGGTCGGCCCCCCGACGGAGGACCGCGGTCGCCCTCGCGCGATGGCCGAACTTCGGCCGGGGCGAGGGGACCGACGCCGGAGCCACGCGCGACGCCCGACGCAGAACCGTATCCCACGCGATCGAGCCGAGCGCGACGACGATCTCCACGCGGTGCAGCAGGTCGAGCTCCCGATCGAGGAAGGGGGCACAGGCGTCGAGCTCGTCCCTCGTCGGGTTGTTGTCGGGAGGGGCGCAGCGCGCCGAAGCGGTGACGAAGACGTCGCGCAAGGTCAGGCCGTCCCCCCGGCGTGTGGCCGTCGGCCGGGAGGCGAAGCCGGTTTCGTGGAGCGCGGCGTAGAGCCAGTCCCCCGAGCCGTCCCCCGTGAACATGCGCCCGGTCCGGTTCGCGCCGTGTGCCGCCGGAGCGAGTCCCACGATCAGCAGGCGGGCGTCGCGATCGCCGAACCCGGGAACCGGCTTTCCCCAATACGTCTGGTCCCGGAAGGCGCGGCGCTTCTCCCGGGCGACCGTCTCGCACCACTCCCGCAGGCGCGGGCATCGCGCGCACGCGACGAGCTGCCGCTCGTGTTCGCGCCAGGCCCGGTTCACTTCGGGGCGGCGGCCGCCTTCAACGCGGCGACGGTGCGTCCCGCGCCCACGATCAGCTCGTCGCCGCCGTCGCCGTCGAGGTCACCGGCCGCGAGATCGCCGATCCCCGGCCACATCGCCCGGAACCGGATCCGGCCCTCGGCGAGGTCGACGACGAGGAGATCGCCGGTGCGAAGCGCGATCGCGGCCTGGCGCCCCTTCGTTCCCGGCTCGAACCGCCCGCACGCGGTCGCGACCACCGTGGACGGCACGACGCCGACCGTGCCGTCCGCCGCCGCGCAGGCCAGCGACCAGGAGTACGCCGGAGTCGCGGCCGCGGGACGGCGCGCCTTCCCCTCCGCGTCGAACCACTGGAGCTTCTCGGAGTCGTCGAGCACGGCGAGGCTCTTCCCGCCGGCGCCGTACGCCGCGACGCTTCGAAGCGGAAGCGCTTCGCCCCGCCGCTCGAAGGTGCCGTTCGCGAGGTCGGCGAAGGCGAGGCCGGCAAGCGTGGCGAAGGTGGCCCGCTCGCCGGCCAGATCGACGTCGACGACGGGGCTCGGCGCCGCCCACGGGCGCAGGCGCTGACCGTCGAGATCGATCGCGAGGAGATCGGGAGAGCCGGGTCGCCAGGCCACGACGTCGACGTCGGAGTTCTCCGCGGGCGACGGCGAGGACAGCCGCCAACCGGTCGAGGGGATCTGGATCCTGGGACCGATCGCGCCGTCGGAGCCGAGGACCGCGAGCATGTCCCCCGCGGTCATGACCACGCGGGAGGTCGGACCGCTCCCGAGGACCGAGACACCGCTCACCCGGAGGCCCGGCGGGAAGTCCGAGGCCCAGGCGACGTCGAACCGCCCCGCCCCATCGACCACGTCGGCGACACGCCGGCCGGGGGGCACCGCGTTCTCCGGCTCCGCGAGCAGAGCGCGGACGCGGTCGGCGATCGTGAGCTCGAGCCCGGCGCCGTAGCCGTCCCAGCGGCCGCGGATCCGGCCGGCCTTGTCGACGAGGATCACGGTCGGCAGCGTCTTCACGCGGAGCGCCTGGCTGAAGGCGTCGTCGTAGATCGCGATCGGAAGGGTCAGTCCCAGCCGCTTCGCGAAGTCGCGGACGATCGGCTCGGGCTCGTCGGAGTTCATCGCGATCGAGACGAGGCCGTTCGGACTCTCCGTCGCCCAGAGCTGCTGCATCTTGGGAAGCGACTTGAGGCAGGGGCCGCACCAGGTCGCCCAGAAGTCGAGGACGACGACCTTCCCGCGGACGTTCGCGCTGGACACGCGCGAGCCGTCGAGGAGCGCGAGGTCGAATTCCGGCATCCGGGTGAAGGGGGTGCGCGCCTCGAGCGCGACGGGTTCGGCGGGAATGGCGACCGGCTCGAGGGAAACTCGCCAGGAGGCCTCGCCGGTCGGGGCCGTCCACACGAAGCCCGGAGGCAACGCTTCGGCCGGCGCGGGGCCGGTGAGCGCGAACGCGACGAACAGGGCGGAAACCCGCCCTGCCGGGAATCGGCAGGTCACGCGATCACGTTATCCGACGACCCGATCAGACGCGAACGACGTTCTGTGCGCGCCAGCTGGCGAAGATCTCCGCGGCCCGGGAGGTCTCGATCTCCACGAACTGCCGATAGACCTTCTGTCGCTTCGTGTCGATCTGGTAGGTGCGGTCGCCGAAGGCGTAGTTGACGACCGGCACGGGGACGTCGGACGTCGGACGGGCAGGCTTGCGAGGCACGGGGTGGCTCCTCCCGGATTCTTCTGACATCAAGCCGCATGCCCGCCGGACCGCCTCGTGGGTCGCCCGAATTGTGTCGAAAAAGCGTCACCTGGCCGTAGCGCGGAGTGAATTGGGTGGGATTGGGGCACGCCACGTTGGCCGAGCTCCGCAGCTATTCCGGCCAACGTGGCCGACCTTCGATCCCTCCTTATATAGTGGCCGGCGTGAGCGTCATCTCTCCGGAGAACAAGCGCGTCCTCGTCGTCGACGAGGATGCGGGGCTCCGGGAACGGACGCAGGGGATCCTGGCCCGTGCCGGTTACCCCGTCTCGGTCGCCTCGAATCTGCACGAAGCGCTCGCTCACCTCGATCGCCACCATCACGACGCCGTGATCCTCCAGCTGACGCGAGAACACACGGCCGCGCTCGCCACCGTGCGCGATCGGGCACCGGGAACGCCGGTGCTCGTCCTCGCCGCCCCCGAACGGCTGCACGACGCCGTGCTCGCGCTGCGCGAGGGTGCCGAGGACTACGTCCAACGGCCGCCCGACCCGTTCGAGCTCCGCACGCGGCTCGAGCGCATCCTCGAGCGATTCGACCTCGGCTCCAGGATCGCGCTCCTGCAGGACGAGGTCTCCCGGCATCACGGCTTCAAGCACCTCGTCGCGCAGTCCACGGCGATGAAGGGGGTCCTCGAGCGGATCGCCCGCGTGGCCCCGATGCGCGCGACCGTCCTCGTCCAGGGGGAGAGCGGCGTCGGCAAGGAGCTCGTCGCCCGCGCGATCCACTTCAACTCGTCCCGACGGGAGCAGCCGTTCATCGCGATCAACTGCGCGGCGATCGCCGCCAACCTGATCGAGTCGGAGTTGTTCGGCCACGAGCGCGGATCGTTCACGGGGGCCCACGCCCGGACCCGCGGCAAGTTCGAGATGGCGCACAAGGGCTCGTTGTTTCTCGACGAGATCGGCGAGATGGACCCGCCGTCCCAGTCGAAGCTCCTGCGCGTCCTCGAAGAGAAGGAGTTCATGCGCGTCGGCGGCGACCACTCGATCCGCGTGGACGTCCGGGTGATCGCCGCGACGAACGCCGACCTCGAGAAGCTCGTCGAGCGCGGCGGGTTCCGCCGCGACCTCTACTATCGCCTCAAGGTGGTGACCATCCAGGTCCCTCCCCTGCGCGAGCGGCGCTCGGACATCCCTCCCCTCGTGCAGGCGTTCCTCGACGAGCTCGCGCGGGCGAACGCGGTCCCGCGCAAGGCGATCGAACCCGCCGCCCTCGAGGCGCTCACCGCATACGCGTGGCCCGGGAACGTCCGCGAGCTGAAGAACGTCCTCGAGAGCGTGCTCGTCGCCTCGGCGGGGGACAGGATCCGCCCCGAGGACCTTCCACCGTCGATCGTCCGCGAGCCCCCGGGGGTGGAGCGACCCGAGCTCTCGCCCGGCATGAAGCTCGCCGACGCGGAGGCGCTCCTGGTCCGACGCACGCTCGAACACACCGGGGGGAACCGCACCCACAGCGCGCACCTGCTCGGGATCGGCGTTCGCACGCTCCAGCGGAAGATCCGCGAGCTCGGGCTGGCGATCCCGTCGACGCGGCGCCGCCCGAGGCGAAGGGCGGGGACCGCGTGAGGGCGATCGCCTTCGCCGGGGGACGCGCCGTCGTCGTCGAGCGCCCCGACCCGGTCCCCGCTCCCGGCGAAGCGGTGGTTCGAGTCCGGCTCGCGGGGATCTGCGGCACCGACCTCGAGATCGCGCGCGGGTACATGGGATTCGCCGGCATTCCGGGGCACGAGTTCGTGGGGGTGGTCGAGTCGTCGCCCGATCCGGCGTGGGTCGGCCGCCGCGTGGTCGGCGAGATCAACGCGGCGTGCGGACGGTGCGAGGCTTGCGCGCGCGGGCTCGGCCGTCACTGCCCCTCCCGGACGGTGCTCGGGATCCTCGGCCGCGACGGGGCCTTCGCCGAACGTCTCCGCCTCCCGCTCGCGAACCTCCGCGAGGTCCCCGCGGCGGTGCCCGACGAGGCGGCGGTCTTCTGCGAGCCCCTCGCCGCCGCCTGGGAGGTCCTCGAGCAGGTCGTCGTCCCCGCAGGATCGCGGACCGCGGTGCTCGGCGCGGGCCGGCTGGGGCAGTTGTGCGCCCGCGTCCTCGCGCGGGCGGGGGCGCCTCCCCTCGTCCTCGGCCGGAGCGAGGGCAAACTCGCCCTCGCCCGCGCCGCGGGGCTCGAAGCCGCCCGGGCCGACGCGGCGATCGAGCGCGGTTTCGACCTCGTGATCGAGGCGACGGGGTCCCCGCAGGGTCTCGCACGCGCCCTCGCGCTCGTGCGCCCGAGAGGCACGATCGTGCTGAAGAGCACCTATCACGGCTCGGCGCCGATCGCGCTCGCGCCCGTCGTGATCGACGAGATCACGATCGTCGGATCGAGGTGCGGTCGCTTCGAGCCCGCGCTCGCGCACCTCGCCGCGGACCCGGCACTCGTCGCCGGGCTCCGCACCGCCTGCTTCGCGCTCGACGACGCCGCGAGCGCCTTCGCGCTCGCCTCCGATCGCGCGTCGATGAAGGTGCTGCTCGCTCCGTGAGCGCGCTCGACGTGCGCGAGACCTCACTTTGCATCTTGACACCCCGTCCGACCCCTCTATATTCGTCGGCGATGCATCAGAGAACGAAGGTCGTCCTCGGACGGCCGCACGGAAGGAGGTGAGCGGACATGGCGACGAAGAAGAAGGCCGCGAAGAAGGCCGCCAAGAAGACCACGAAGAAGAAGGCCGCGAAGAAGTAAGCGAGCCCGAATCCAACAGACATCAGGGGACGCCGGACGCGGCGTCCCCTTTCTTTTTCAGGCCGCTCGCCGGATCGAGGCGCCGGACGACGCTCTCCACGCGGCGTCGCGTCGCGCGTGCATCGAAGTTCCGCCAGGCCCGCCCGAAGCGCAGCCGGCAATCGGCGGCGCTCGCCCTCTCCTCGGCGATGCGCGCGACGACCGCGCCCTCGGGACCGCCCGCCCTTCCCCATCCTCGCGCGAACCGCATGCCCACGACGGCGTCCTGGTGCGCGCCGAGGAGGTCCTGGATCTCCGTCAGCCTCTCGACGAGCTCCGCCGCGTCCGCTCCCCCGGCCTCCGCGAAGAACTCGAGGGCGTAACGGAGGCGCTTCGCCCGGATGCGCGCCTCGTGCAGCGCGGACGCCGTGGGTCGCGCCTCGGCGGCGCGACCGGCTCGACGGAGCCGACGGAACGCCCGTGCGATCGCCGCCGCGGCGTGCGGTCCGACGGGGTCGAGGGCCTGCGGAGGCGTCTCTCCCCTCGCCGCGCCCTCCGCGAAACGGTCGAGATCGGCGAGGAGACCGAGGTAGGGTGCCCGGTCGAGCCCCCGCCGCAGCCGTGCGCGCGCCGTCTCGCGCCGCTCCTGGAGGTGGCGAAGGAATGCGGCGGGCACCGCGCGGGCCCGCTCGATCTGGACGTCGAGATCCCGGACGGCCCCCAGCAATCGCCCCAGCCGTCGCAGGCCGTCGGCGAAGCGCTCGCGGGCCTGCGGCGCGAGAGCGGGCGAGAAGACCCGCAGCGCCGCCCGCAGGCGTCGCGTCGCCACGCGCATGTCGTGCAGCTCGTCCGGATCGGCCCCCGCACGCGTCCCCGGGTCGTGCGCCTGCATCCGGCGCAGGTGGAGGGCGAGCACCTTGCGCGCCGCGATGCCGAGCACGTCGGTCGCAACGACGGGACCCGAGGCACGGTCGAGGAAGGGCACGTCGCCGTGCACCAGCATCAGCGCGCGGAGGGTCCGGGGAAGCCGGGTCGGGACGAACCCGAAGTCCCTCGCGATCAACGACGCGAGGCGCTCGACCCACGGCGCTCCGGCCTCGGCCGCGCGCAGCACGACCTTGTCGAGTCGCGAGGCCTGGACGCCGTCCGGGGGACCGACGAGAAGGGTGTCGGCGAACGCACGCACCGTGACGGGCCGTGCCGACCCGACCCGGGGCCGGACCGGAAAGTCGATGCGGCGACGCACGAGCGTCGTCGACGCTACCGGGTACAACGGCCGACCCGCCACGATCGCGCGCACCCGGTCGGCGACGGGCCCGTCGGGAAGCCCCAGGGGAACCCTCAACGCCGACGCGAGCGCCTGGCGGACCTCGCGCCGTCGCCGGAGCGGGCCGGTCGTCTCGTCGTCCCAGGCCGCCACGAGCTCCCACCGCCCGGCGGGGCGACGCAGCTCGAGCGCGACCCGAGCCCGAGAAAGCGCCCAGTCGGGAGTGTCGACGACGTCGGCGGTTCGTCGAAGCGCGGGCCCCGGCAGGCATCGGATCCCGCCGACCGTCGTGGCCCCGAGGAGCGCCTCGAGCGAAGCGGGATCGGGAGCGTCGAGCCGGAGCTCGATCATCGGCGGCCGGCGACCCGCAGGCGCACCTCGCCGCCGAGAAGCTTCGCGAGCAGCTCGGTGCGGCGACCCGCCTCCCAGACCTCCAGGGCCGCGTCGTGCCCGTCGGTGCGGAGCTCGAGGACGGCTCCCCCCGAGCGTCGCTTCGCGACGCGAACGTCCGAGACGATCCCCCAGTGGCTCCGGTCGAGTCCCTCGGCCAGTCGCAGGATCGAGCTGAGCGCGCGGATCGCCTTCCATTCCGTCGTGGGGAGCGGCACTTCGGGGTCCGACGGCGGCTTGGGGATTCCGCGACGGTGGTGGTGCAGGGCGACCTGCCCCATCAGCTCCACCTCCTCGCGGGTGAAGCCGAACAGCTCCCCGTGCACGATCAGGTAATACGAATGGAGGTAATGGTCCTCGCGCCCGATCAGATGGCCGATGTCGTGCAGGAGGGCGGCGTATTCGAGCAGCTCCCGGTGCGCCGGGGACAACCCGAGTCGATCCCGAAGCTGGTCGAAGAGCCGGAGCGAGAGTTTCGCGACGTGTTCGTGGTGCGGGCCGTGGTATCCGAGACGCCGGAGCAGCCGGGCGACGCTTCGCCGCCTCACGTCCGCGAAGCGCGCGCTCTCCTCGATCCCCTTGCCGTGGCGCTGGATGTAGTCGACGAGGATCCCTTCGCGAAGCGCCCACGTGCAGGCGGTGAGGGAGGTCGCCCGGATCCCGCGCAGGATCTGGTCGGCCACCGCGGCCCCGGCGTAGATGAGGTCCACGCGCTTGGCGTCCATGCCCTTCAGGCGCAGCCGCCGCTCGCGTTCCGACTCCCGGAGCGTCTTCGCCAGGCGCGCGATCTCGGAGGGGGCCACCGTCACCCCGTGGAGCGTCTTTCCGGGGTGCACGCCCAGCCGGTGCGCCGCCATGGAGACGAGGCACAACATCGTCCCCGACGTCGCGATCACCCGGCGCGCCCCCGCGTGCCGCGCCGCGTGCACCGCCGCCTCGAGCTCGTGACGGAGGTGCGCGTCGAGATCCTTGACCGAACGCGCCGTCGGGGGATCCCCGTGCAGGAACCGCTCGGTCATCCGCGCGCACCCGAGCTTCAGGCTGTGCAGCGCCGTCGGCTGGCCGCCCTCGACCACGATCAGCTCGACGCTCCCCCCCCCGATGTCGAGGATCACCGACGGCTCGCCGCGCAGGTCCATCGCCTGGACGGCGCCGAGCCAGATCAGGCGCGCCTCCTCCCGGCCGGGGATCACCTTCAGCCGGATCCCCGTCTGCTCCTTCACCCGCTGGATGAAGTCGCCGCCGTTGCGCGCCTCGCGCACCGCGCTCGTCGCCACGGCGCGGATCCGCGTGGCCCCCTGTCGCTCGGCGAGCGTCTTGAACTGGGCGATCGAGCGGACGCCGGCCTCCATCGCCGTCGCCGTCAGCCGTCCGTGGGTGAGCCCGTTGCGGCCGAGCCGCACCATCTCCTTCGCGCGGTCGAGGACGCGGAAGTGCCCGTCGGGATCGACCTGGGCGACGATCATGTGCACCGAGTTGGTGCCGACGTCCATGGCGGCGACGCGCACGGCACCAGTCTAGTTCATGCGGGCCCGGGATCCTGCACCCGGTAGCCGACGCCGCGCACGGTTCCCAGCCACGGCGAGGCATCGCCCAGCTTGTGGCGGAGCCGGCGCATGTGCGTGTCCACGGTGCGCGACATCACCTCGGCGTCGTAGCCCCAGACCTCCGAGAGGAGCGCCTCGCGCGTACGGACGCGCCCGCGCGCCTTCACCAGGTCGGCGAGGAGGCGGAACTCGGTGATCGTCAGACCCAGGGAGCGCCCGGCGACGGCGGCACGGTGGTTGTCGAGGTCGACCTCGATCGGCCCCCAGCGCAACGTGCGGGCGTCGTCCTCCGTTCCGCCGGCGCCTCGCTTGAGCACCGCCTTGACCCGCAGGACGATCTCCCGGGGACTGAACGGCTTCGTCACGTAGTCGTCGGCGCCGAGCTCGAACCCCAGCACCCGGTCGATCTCGTCCTTGCGGGCGGTGAGCAGGATCACCGGCAGGGCCGGGGACGCGCTCCCCCCGCGCAGGGACTTCAACACCTCGACCCCCGACACCTCCGGGAGCATCACGTCGAGCAGCACGAGGTCGGGACGTTCGCGCCGGATCGCCTCGAGCGCCTCTCGGCCGTCGTACGCCTCGGCGACCTGGAATCCTTCGCGGGTCAGGACGTGCTGGAGCGCCCCCACGATGTCGCGCTCGTCGTCGACCACAAGGATCTTTCCGGCCATGCGAACGCTCCCCGGATCGTGTCCCCGCGGGGAGGTTACGAGGCGGAGGACGGCGGCGCGTTACGCCCCCGTAAAGTCACTGTAACTTGACGGGCCCGCCGGTGATCGTGCGCGCCGAGAACCCGGGAAGCAGGCCGAAGTCCGGCGGCAGCAGTCCGTTCCTCCGGCGAGCCGCCACCCACGACGCGAGCTTGGCGGCCTCGACCGGATCGGACTCCGCGGACGAGAACCGGTCGGCG
>DASVAW010000011.1 GCA_036376135.1 Candidatus Polarisedimenticolaceae bacterium
CGCAACGTGAAGTTCGTGCTCGACGTCCACCACACGTCGTTCGAGGGAGGCGCCGCCGCCGGCGCCGATCGACCCTCCGAAACCGCCCTGATCACCCGCGCCCAGGTGGCGTTCTAGACCCCGGGGAGGCACACCGATGAAGCGCATCGTCTCGATCCTCGCCGCGCTGCTCCTCGCCGGAGCGTCGCAGGGCGCCGACAAGATCGGCCTGCTCAACGTCTCCTACGACCCGACGCGTGAGCTCTACAAGGACGTCAACGCCGCCTTCGCGAAGACGTGGAAGGCGAAGACCGGGCAGGACGTCGAGGTCCAGCAGTCGCACGGCGGCTCCGGCAAGCAGGCGCGTTCGGTGATCGACGGCCTCGAGGCGGACGTGGTGACCCTCGCGCTCGCCTACGACGTCGACGCGATCGCGAACGCCGGCCTCCTGTCGCGCGACTGGCAGAAGCGGCTGCCCCGCAACGCGTCGCCCTACACGTCGACCATCGTCTTCCTCGTCCGCAAGGGGAACCCCAAGGGGATCAAGGACTGGGACGACCTCGCGCGCCCGGGGGTGGCGGTCGTGACGCCCAATCCGAAGACCTCGGGGGGGGCGCGCTGGAACTACCTCGCCGCCTGGGGGTGGGCGCAGCGCAAGTTCGGCGACGAAGCGAAGACCCGCTCCTATCTGAGCGCGCTCTTCAAGAACGTCCCGATCCTCGACACCGGGGCGCGCGGCGCCACGACGACTTTCGTCGAGCGCGGGATCGGCGACGTGTTCCTCTCGTGGGAGAACGAGGCGCTTTTGGTCGTGAACAACCTCCCGGGCGGGAAGGACAGGTTCGAGGTCGTCTACCCGCGGCTGAGCATCCTCGCCGAGCCCCCGGTCGCCGTCGTCGACAAGGTCGTCGCGCGGCGGAAGACCGGCGAGCTGGCGAAGGCCTACCTCGAGTTCCTGTACACGCCGGAGGGTCAGGCGCTGGCCGCGAAGCACTTCTACCGGGCGCACGACCCCGCGGCGGCCGCGTCGTTTCCGAAACTGGAGCTGCTCACGATCGATCGCGATTTCGGGGGCTGGGCGAAGGCGCAGCAGACCCACTTCGCGAACGGGGGCACCTTCGATCAGGTTTTCCAGGCGGGACGCTGACCCATGGCGAGGCGGCGGCTTCCCGGGTTCGGGCTGTCGATGGGGTTCACGCTGACCTACCTGTGTCTGGTGATCCTGATCCCGCTGTCGATGATCGTGCTGAAGACGTTCTCGATGACCTGGGAACAGTTCGTCGCCATCATCACCTCCCCCCGGACGCTCGCCGCCTACCGCCTCAGCTTCGGGGCCGCGCTCGCCGCGGCCCTCGTCAACCTCGTCTTCGGGGTCCTGCTCGCCTGGGTCCTCGAGCGCTACACCTTCCCGCTGAAGCGCCTCGTGGACGGGATCGTCGACCTGCCCTTCGCGCTGCCGACGGCCGTCGCGGGGATCGCGCTCGCCGCGGTGTACGCGAAGGACGGCTGGATCGGCCGCTGGCTCGTGCCGTTCGGGATCGAGGTCGCCTACACCCCGCTCGGCGTCGTCGCCGCCCTCGTGTTCGTGGGACTCCCCTTCGTCGTCCGCACCGTGCAGCCGGTGCTGCGGGATCTGGACCCGGCGATCGAGGAGGCGGCGGCGAGCCTGGGGGCCGGTCGCGCGGTGACCTTCGTGCGCGTGGTGCTGCCGGCTCTGATGCCCGCGGCGCTGACGGGATTCGTGATCGCCTTCGCGCGCGGCCTCGGCGAATACGGCTCGGTGATCTTCATCGCCGGAAACATGCCGATGAAGTCCGAGATCACGCCGCTTCTGATCATGATCCAGCTCGAGCAATACGATTACGCGGGGGCGGCGGCGATCGCGTTCGTTTTCCTCCTCGCCTCCTTCTCGCTCCTGCTCGCGGCGAACCGCCTGACGCTGCGGCAGGAGAAGCTCGAAGGCTAGGGCGATGCAGGAATCGCGGCTGTTCCGCTGGGCGCTGACGGCGATCGCGATCGCCTTCCTCGCCGCGTTCCTGCTCGTGCCGCTCGCGGCGGTCTTCTTCAACGGCCTGCGGGAGGGGTTGCGGGTCTACGCCGCGGCGGTGACCGAGCCCGACGCCCTCGCCGCCATCCGGCTCACGCTCACCGTCGCGGCGATCGCCGTCCCGCTCAACGTGCTCTACGGTCTCGCCGCCGCCTGGGCGATCGCCAAGTTCCGATTCCCCGGACGGAATCTCCTGGTGACGCTCATCGACCTGCCCTTCAGCGTGTCGCCCGTCATCTCCGGCATGGTCTTCGTCCTGCTCTTCGGCGCCCAGGGGCTGTTCGGATCGTTCCTCATCGACCGCGGCTGGAAGATCGTCTTCGCCCTCCCGGGGATCGTGATCGCCACGATGTTCGTCACCGCGCCGATCGTCGCGCGGGAGCTGATTCCGCTCATGGAGTCGCAGGGGAGCGAGGAGGAGTACGCCGCGCTCACCCTGGGGGCGAGCGGCTGGAAGACGTTCGTCCTCGTCAGCCTCCCGAAGATCCGCTGGGGGCTGATGTACGGGACGATCCTGTGCACCGCACGGGCCATGGGGGAGTTCGGCGCGGTGTCGGTCGTGTCGGGCCACATCCGCGGCCGGACGAACACCCTTCCCCTCCACGTCGAGATCCTCTACAACGAATACCAGTTCACGGCGGCGTTCGCGGCCGCGTCGCTCCTGACGCTCCTGGCGCTGGCCACGCTCGGGGTCCAGTCCTGGCTCGCGTGGCGCGGCGAGCGGCGCCCGCGGGTGAAGTGAGGTCCGCTTGCGCGCACCGCGATTGAGTCTCCTGCTGATCCTCCTGAGCACCGCGCTCCTGGTGCTCGCGATCGGCGCGGTGTCGTGGTCGGCGTCGCGCGTCCTCGGGAGGATCGCGGAGGAGCAGGCGCTCTCCTCGGCCCGCGTCGGCGCCGCGGACGCCGTGAACGCCCTCCAACGCGAGCAGGACACCCTGGCGACCGACGCCGAGCTCCTCGCGGAGCGCCCGACGCTGAGGGCCCTGGCGGCGAGCCGCGACCGCGCCTCGCTCGAGCGCGTCCTCGACACCTTCCGGCGGACCTCGCACCTCGACCTGTGCGCCGTGATCGTGGACGGCGCGATCGTCGGGGCGGCCGGCGGGGCGGTCCCCGACGAGCTCCTGGCGCTCGCCCACCGCCGCGTCCGCGTCTCCCTGACGCTCGACGACGCGAAGCGATCCGCCCGGATCACCTCGTTCGCCGAGGTCTCCGGCCATCCGGGGGCGGCGGTCCTCGTCTCGGACACGATCACCCCGACGAACGACGCCTCCGTCCGGCTCTGGAGCCGCGATGCGATCGAGCGCCAGGGGTTCGGCCCCCGCTCCCCCCTCCGCGAGGCCGCGCTGCAGGCCGGCGAATCGACCAGCCGCAAGCTCCGCGAGGAGCGCGCGCTGGTCGCCGTCGTTCCCGTCCGCAGCGCCGGCGCGATCGTGGGCATCGCGGAGGCGGAGGTCCCCCTCGATCGCGCGATCGCCGAGCGCAAGCGCTGGGTCCGCGACGTGCGCCGCATCGCGCTCGGGGTTCTCGCGCTCACCGTCGCCGGGAGTTTCCTTCTGGGCCGCTACCTCGCCGGTCCGATCGAGGAGATGACGAAAGCCGCGCAGCGCATCGGCCTGGGCGACCTCGAGACCCCGGTTCCGTCCGTGGCCGGCGGCGAGCTGGGCTCGCTCGCGCGCGCCCTGGACGAGATGCGCCTGCGCCTGCTGGAGCAGAGCCGCCAGCTCGGCCGGCGTCGCGCGGAGAGCGACGCGGTCCTCTCGGGAATCGTCGACGGCGTCTTCGCGGTGGACGGCGAGCGTCGCATCCGCCTGCTGAACCCGCGCGCCGCGAAGCTCCTGGGGATCACGCCGGACGAGGCGCTCGGCCGATTCTGCGGCGACGTGCTCCGGCCGATGGGCCCCGACGGCGTCCGGCCCTGCGAGGAGCATTGCCCGATCCTGGAGGCGCGCGCCGGAGGGCGCGCCCGCGCGGTCGAGTACCTCGAGCCCCGCGAGGGGACCAAGCTCACGATCGTGGTGACGAGCGCCCCGCCGGTGGAAGGGAGCCAGATCCAGCTGGTCCGCGAGGAGATGGAGGTCGAGACGACACGGCGCCTGCGCGACACGGTGGTCGCGAACATCTCGCACGAGTTCCGGACCCCGCTCGCGGCCCAGCTCGCGTCGATCGAGTTGCTGCGCGACCGGATCGGCGACCTCCCGCTCGACGAGGCGCGCAAGCTCGTGCTCTCGATGGAGCGCGGCGCGCTGCGCCTCACGCGCCTCATCGACAACCTGCTCGAGAGCGTGCGCCTGGACTCCGGGGAGCGCGGGATCCGGAAGGCCGAGGTCGACCTGGACGCCGTCGTCGAGGAGGCGGTCGAGTCGATGCGCCCGCTGCTCGACCAGCGCCGCCAACAGGTGCTCGTCGAGCTCCCCCATCCCCTCCCCACGGTCGTCGGGGACGCCCCGCGCCTCGTCCAGGTCGTCGTGAACCTGCTCGCCAACGCGAACAAGTTCGCCCTGGAGGGAACGACGATCCGGATCGGGGGCGCCGTCGAGCCCTCCGGCGTCACCCTCTGGGTGGAGGACGAGGGGCCGGGCCTTCCCGAGGGGGACGACGACACCGTCTTCGAGCGATTCGTCCGCCGCGCCGGCGAGGAGCCGGAGCAGAGCGGGATGGGCCTCGGCCTCTGGATCGCGCGCTCGATCGTCGAGCGGCACGGGGGGCGGATCTACGCCGCGACGGTGGAACGCGGCGCGAAGATGTGTATCGTCCTGCCGACATGAAGATCCTCGTCGCCGACGACGACCTCGACCTCGCCGAGCTCGTGGCCTACGCCCTGCGGGGAGCGGGGTACTCCGTGGTCACCGCTCACGACGGCAAAGCCGCGATCGACACCTTCCGCAACGAGAGCCCCGACCTCGTCGTCCTCGACGTGAACATGCCGCACTTCTCCGGCTTCGAGGTTCTCGAGAAGCTGCGCGAGACGACGTCGGTCCCCGTGATGATGCTCACCGTCCGCTCGAGCGAGGAGGACCAGGTCCGCGGCCTCGATCTCGGCGCCGACGACTACCTCACGAAGCCGTTCAGCCCCAGGACGCTGCTGGCCCGTGTGCGCGCGTTGTTGAGGCGGGGCGGCGCCGAGCGGCCGGGGAACCTCGAGGCTGGGGATCTCGTGCTCGACTTGTCCACGCACGAGGTGCGGGTGGCGGGGGCCGAGGCCGTGAGACTGACCTCCCTCGAGTCGCGCCTGCTGCAGCTGCTGCTCGCCAGCTCCGACAAGCCGTTGCACGCCGACGCGCTCAGCCGCCAGATCTGGGGGGCGCGCGGGGTCGGCGACAAGCAGCTGCTCAAGCAGCTCGTCCATCGCCTGCGGAGGAAGATCGAGAAGGACGCCGCGGATCCCCGGCGGCTCGTGACGGTGCCGGGGGTGGGGTATCAGCTGAAATCGACCTGAGCCGAGTTCAGGCCGGCTTGCGCGTGCTCCGAACACGACGACGCACCGGTCCCGCGGCGAGGATCAGCGCCCGAAGGGCCTCGTTCACCGATGCAGAATCCGGAAAGACCTTTGCGACGTCGGCTTCCAGCACGACGATGTTGGAGCCTTCCTTCAGCATGCGGCGGAAGTACTTCCCGCGCTCGGCCTTGGAGAAGTCGAAGTCGTACTCCGCGCGCATGTCATCTTCCAGAGACGCAGCCTTGCTCTTCATACCGCCTCCTCTCGTGGCGCGTGGCGAGGCGGGCACTGATGATCCTCTCCGTGTCATGCCGGAGAGTATGGCACACCACGAGGAGTCGGCCCGTCGCCGCGAAGCCGACCGTCAGATAGCGGATTTCCCCTTCCGAGTGGTCGGGATCCCCGACGGTCCCAGCCAGCGGATCGAGGAAGACGGTGAGCGCCTCCTCGAACGTCACCCCGTGCCTCACGGCGTTCCGCATGGCCTTCCTTCCGTCCCATTCGAATCGCACGCCCGCGCAGACGAGCAAGATCCGTGTCCGATCTCGCGGAGCGCGCAAGTCGCACGCCGAGTGCGGATTGGCCCAGTTCCCTTGAGCACCGTGTCCGCGGGCGGACGTTCGGGGGCGGCACGTTAGGCCCCGAAGTCGGAAAACCACCAGGATCGAGAAGACCAGACGTTCCAAACCAGATGCAGCACGACACAGGGCCAGAGTGTCTTCGTTCGCAGCCGAAGGGCGCCGAGAAGCAGGCCGAACGCAAACGCGACGAGCGCCGCACCGGTTGGCCCGTGGATGAGGCCGAACGCCGCACTCGAAACGGCTACGACGCGCCAGCCGCTCCACGAGGGCGGCAGAAGCTCGAAGAGCGCGCCGCGGAACAACGCTTCCTCCGCGACAACCGCCAGCGCCGCGAGCCCGCCCCACACCACCCCTTCGAAGGGCAGCCCAGCGGCGAGTGTCAATCCCATCGCCCTGAAGGGGTCGATCGCCAAGGTAATGAGATTGCCCTGCCATGCAGACACGGCGATAAGCGCGCACCACGGGCCCGCGACGAGCCACGGCAGGTGCGGGATCCTCCCGAGCCCGAACCAGCGCTCGATCGCCTCCGCGCCGCCGGAGCGGGCGGCGATCACGAACAACGCGAGCGAGGAGAGCTTGAGGAGAACGTGGGTGACCGCCGCCGCCCCTAGCGGAGGAAGCAACGCGAACGCGGCAAACTGAAGGAGATAGGACGACAGGCTCGTGGCCAGCGCTATCGACCAGAGGCCGGCCGCCGGCCCGAGCCCCGCGCCCGTCATGTCGCGTCGCCGGATCCACCAGCCAACGACGAGGAGCGCGGCGAAGTAGATCGTGAGTCGGAGCGTTTCTGCGCCAACCGCCTCGACCGACGCGTCATTCACCTCC
Source organism: Candidatus Polarisedimenticolaceae bacterium (assembly GCA_036376135.1). Classification (NCBI taxonomy): domain Bacteria; kingdom Pseudomonadati; phylum Acidobacteriota; class Candidatus Polarisedimenticolia; order Candidatus Polarisedimenticolales; family Candidatus Polarisedimenticolaceae; species Candidatus Polarisedimenticolaceae bacterium. Next base: position 6,869 of record DASVAW010000011.1, read on the forward strand.
CCAATTCCCCCCACCCCTCGAAGACCTCGTTCAAGGCGACCTCGATCTCCTTCACGACCGCCCCCTCGAACTTCCTCGCCTTCTTCGGATCGGGATCCGGCGCCCCGTCCCCGTTCTGCTCCGGCTTGTCGAGGATGATCGTCGCGGGGAAGGGGCGCGTGCGCACGCCGAAGCGCCGCGGCACGCGTCGCGCCTTCACCAGCGCCTTCGCATCCACGAGCGTCGGATCGATCGCGATCACCATCGCGCTCTCCTCGACCCCCGCGTGCCCGGACGTCCGCTCGCCGTAGACCGCCTTCGAGGCGTCGGCGGCCATCCCCCACCACTCGATGGCGGCGGCGAACGCCTTCTTCTCGTTCCACAGGCGCGCGACGACGTCGGCGACCTCGCTCGACTGGCCGCCGTGGCCGTTGAGGATCACCACGCGCCGGAATCCGGCGTCCACGAGCCCCGCGCACGCCTCGAGCAGGTACGCGCGGAAGGTCGCCGATGAAACCGTCGTCGAGCCGGGGTACGGAAGCAGCGAGTTGGTCACGCCGTAGGGGATCGACGGCGCGATCAACGCGTCAAACTTCGGAGCGAGGATCTCCGCCAGGTTCTCCGGGATCAGCGTGTCCGTCCCCAGGGGGAGCGCTCCATGCGCCTCCACCGTCCCCACCGGGACCATCACCAGGTCCGTCTGTTTCGGGACCCTCTCCCGGAACTGGATCCACGACAGGTGATTCAGGTGGTGGCGGCTCACGGCGGGTCCTCCTTCGGGCGACGACGACGACGACCGCGCCGAGCGCGATCGAAAGGTACGCGACGACGTCGCCGATCCGGTCGTAGACGGTCGGGTCTCCGGCCAGCGGCAGGTCGAGGACGCGCAGGTCCTCCTCGAACAGCGGGGTCTCCTCGAGGAACCGCCCGTGCGGATCCACGAACCCCGAGATCCCCGTGTTCGCCGCGCGGACGAACGACGAGCGGTTCTCGATCGCGCGCATCCGGACCGTGTTCGCCGCGTAACGCTGGAACAACGTGCGGCGGAACCACGCATGGTTGGTCGCGATCACCTGGAGGCGTGCGCCGGCGTTGCGCAGCTCGCGGTTGAGGTCGAAATACAACTCCTCGAAGCAGACGGTCGCGCCGATCTTCGTTCCGGCGGCGGGGAGGACGACCCCGCGCGGACCCGGCGTGAATCCGCCGGCGATCCAGCGCAACGCCCCCTTCTTCCCTTCGAGGATGGGGCCGAGGATCGGGCGGAACGGGACCCCCTCCACGAACGGCACGAGATAGACCTTCGCGGTCCATGCCGGGTCGAGCGTGCCGTCGGGGTGCACCACCATGACGGCGTTCCAGACCTTGTAGTCGCGCTCGGTCTCGAAGCGGACGTATTCGACGCCGACGAGGATCGTCGCGCCGAACTCCCGCGCGAGCCGCTGCACCTCGGGCATCGCGTACGTCTGCGGGCGCGTCGGGTCGTGGTAGACGGCGAGCGGGCGCGCCGTCTCGGGCCAGACGATCAGGTCGGGAACCGACGTACCCGCCCTGCGCGTCAGCCGGTCGAGGATCCGCCCCTGCGCCTCGTCCGTTCCGGAGTCCATCTTCGTGGCGAGCGGGATGTTCGGTTGTACGAACGCGACGCGCAGCGTTTCCCCCGAGCCGAAGGTGCGGTTCCACGCCCACGCGTCGTAGCCGAGAACCGCGATCCACATCGCGGCGAGGACGAGCCACGCCCCGCGCCGCCGCGTGCGCCACGCTTCGTAGATCAGCGCGTTGGTGACCAGGACGAACAGCCCCGCGCCGTAGGGCCCGGTGAGGTCGACGAACTGCACGAGGAACGGCGCTCCCGCGAGGGTGTGGCCGAGCTGTTGCGCGGTCATCCGGAGGTCGCCCTGCGCCTGGACCCACTCGACGGGGAGCCAGAAGGCGGGGAGGAGCAACGCGAAGCTCCACCCCGTCGCGCGGCGCGCCCAGGCCAGCGCCATGACGACGCAGGTCGTCGCGGTGCCGAAGATCGCCGCCAGGCCGAACCAGGCGCCGAGGCCGAACGACGAGATCCAGAGCATCGAGACCATCCAGTGAAGGATGAGCACGTTGACGGTCAGCCCGAAGACCGCTCCCCCCCGGCGCCAGCGCTTCCAGTCGCCCTCGAGGTTCGCGTCGATCCAGGCGAGCAGGGGCACGAGGGCGACGAAGTTCAGGATCGGGAGGGAATAGGAGAAATAGGAGACCGCGAGCGCGACGCCCGAGACCGCCGGGAGTTTCCACGGGTGGGAGCCGAAGCGCGGGAGCGTCATCGGCGTCAGACGGGCTCGACGACGAGGCAGGCGTTGTGCCCGCCGAAGCCGTACGACATCTTGAGGGCGAGGCGCGGCCGCAGCTCGCGCGGCCCGCCGGCCACCACGTCCACCGGGCAGTCGGGATCGGGGTTCTCGTAGTTGATCGTCGGCGCGACGCGCCCCTCGCGAAGCGCCAGGGCGAGCGCCGCGATCTCCATCGCCCCCGAGGCGGCGATGGCGTGCCCCGTCATCGACTTCAACGCCGTGACCGGCACGCGGTCGGTGCGCTCCCCGAACAGGCGCCGGAGCGCCCGCGCCTCGGTCCGGTCGTTGGGGATCGTCGAGGTGCCGTGCGCGCTGACGTGTTCGACTTCGTCGACCGCACGATCCGCCGAGCGCAGGGCGCGGCGCGCGAGGTCCGCGATCGTCGCGCCGGTCTCGTCGAGCTGGACCATCGAGACGGCGTCGCAGTTCGCGGCGTACCCGACGATCGACGCGTACGGGCGCGCGCCGCGGGCGCGGGCGTGGGCCTCGCGCTCGAGGACCAGCACCGCCGCCCCCTCGCCGAGCACGAACCCGTCGCGTTCCCGGTCGAAGGGACGGCTCGCCCGCCCCGGCTCGTCGTTGCGGGTGGACATCGCGCGCAGCCGGTCGAACCCGAGCATCGCGAAGGCGTCCTCGTCGTCGACGAGCGCTTCCGCACCGCCCGCGAAGGCGACGTCGGCCTCGCCGTCGCGCAGCAATCTCCAGGCGTCGCCGGCGGCCATCGTGCCCGCGGCGCAGGCGGTCGCGATCGACTTGCACTCCCCGCGGGCCCCGAGCCGGATCGCCACCTCGGCGGCGGGGGCGTTGGGGATCACCATCGGGAGGCCCAGGCGACGCGCGCCGACGCGGGTGCGGGTCCGGCGCCAGGTCGCGTGGCTGTTCTCGAGGGTCGTCAGCCCGCCGATCCCGGAGCTGAGGACGACGCACGCCCGCGAGGGATCGACTTCACGAAGCCTCGGCCGGTCCCCTCCGTCGAGTCCGAGCCCGGCGTCCTCGACGGCCTCGAGCGCGGCGGCCATCGCGAACCAGCTGACGCGATCGAGCAGGGCCGCCTGTCGGCGAGGCAGGCCGAGGGTCGCCGGATCGAATCCGCGCACCGGCGCCGCGATCTTCGTCGCGATGTCGGTCTCCTCGAGCCAGGGGTGGCCGGGTCGGATCACCCCCGATCGCCCGGCGAGCGCGCCCTCCCAGAAGGCGCGGCGGCCGATGCCGATCGGGCTGACGATGCCGATTCCGGTGAGGACGACGCGCTCGTTCAAGGAGAGGGAACCTCGCGCCGGAGGAAAAACCGCAGGAAAGACGCCGGATGCTAACATCCGCGCATGTCCGCGTCACGCGAGACCGAAGTGAAGCTGCCCTTCGAGTCCACCCGCGCGGCGCGGGAGGCGCTGAGCCGCGCCGGGGCCCGCCTCGAGGTGGCGCGCTCGTTCGAGGACAACCGGATCTACGACCGCGGGGATGGTTCCCTGGAGCGGGACGGGCTCGTCTTGCGACTGCGCGTGGACGACGGCGGCGGGCGGATCACCTTCAAGGGGCCGGTCGAGGGGGAGCGCCGCCACAAGGCGCGCGTCGAACACGAGACCGTCGTCGGGGATCCCGACGCGGCGCACCGGCTGCTCGAAGGCCTCGGTTACCGCGTCGCGTGGCGTTACCAGAAGTACCGCACCACCTACCGGCTCCACGACGTCGAGGCGATGCTCGACGAAACGCCGATCGGCTGCTGGGTCGAGCTCGAAGGCGAGCCCGACGCGATCGATCGCGCGGCGGCCCGGCTCGGCATTCCCCCCGATCGCTACGTGACCGACACCTACCGCGATCTCGCGGTGCGTCATGCGCGCGAGCGCGGGATCGCCCTCGCCGACCTCGTCTTCGAGAGCGCGGCGCCGTGAGGGCGATGGTGCTCGCCGCCGGCCTCGGCGAGCGGATGCTCCCGTTGACGCGCACGGTGCCGAAACCGGCGATCCCGGTTCTCGGTCGGCCGCTCCTGGCGCAGGTGATCTCGAGGCTCGCCGCCGCCGGGGTGCGTTCCCTGGCGATCAACCTGCACCACCTCCCCGACCGGGTCCGGGAGGTCGCCGAAGCCGCGGTCCCGGCCGGGTTCGAGGAGCTCGCCTTTTTCGAGGAACGCGGGACGATCCTCGGCACCGGGGGGGGCCTCAAGAACGCCGAACGGACGCTGCGGGGTCACGGCACGATCCTCGTTCGGAACAGCGATTTCCTCAGCGACATCCCCATCGACCGGGCCCTCGAGGCGCATCGCCGGTCGGGGCTTCCCGCGACCCTGGTGCTCGTCCCCGAGCGGCCTGGGTATACCCCCCTCGACGTCGATGCGTCCGGGCGCGTCAGCTCGATCGGAGGGGAGCCGCCGGCGCCCGCCGGGTCGAGCCGCTTCCGGGGGACGTTCACCGGCCTCCACTTCATCGAGGAAGAGATCCTCGACCGGCTTCCTTCCGGTCGGCCGAGCGACATCGTCCGGGAGGTGTACCGGCCGCTGGTGGCGGAAGGGCGGCTGGGGGCCTGGATCCACCGCGGGCACTGGCTCGAGTTCGGGACGCCCCGGGAGTACCTCGACGGTTCCCTGCAGCTGCTGGACCTTCCGTTCTCGCAGCTGCGCCGCTTCGCGGAGCCCGATCCGATCCGGGAGTTCCCGAACGCGCGGGTGGCGATGGGCGCCGGTGCGGAGGCGGCCGACCCGGTGGCCAGCCTGAGAGGGCGCGTGGCCCTCGGCTTGGCGGCGCGCGTCGGGTCGGGGACCCGGATCGTCGATTCCGTCGTCCTTCCGGAGGCCTGGATCGGCCCGGAGGCGCGCTTGGAGCGGGTCGTCGTCGGTCCCGGAGCCGAGATTCCCGCGGGATTCTCGATCCAGGACGCTCTCCTCTGCGCCGACCCGGGGGACGGATCCGCCGTCCCCCCCGGCGTGGAGAGGGTCTCGGGACTCCTCGTACGGAGGTTCGCGTGAGCGGGATGCGTCCGGAGCTCGTCGCCTGGCTCGAGGACGCCTACCCCCGCCTCCGCTGGCGGGGCCTCGCCGGGGACGCCTCCACCCGGAAGTTCTGGAGGATCCTCTTCCCCGAGCAGGCGACGCGGATCGTGATGGACTATGGCGCCCCCTTCGCCGGGGAGACCGACGACGTGCGACTGTCGCGGGTGTTCCACGAGGCGGGGCTGCGGATCGCGTCGATCGAACACGTCGCTCCCGACCCCGGCTGCCTCGTCCTCGAGGACCTGGGGGACCGGACCTTCGAGATCGCCCTGACCGGCGCCTCCAGCTCCCAGGTCGAGGACCTCTACCGGCGCGCCGTCGACTTCGCCGTCGCCATTGCGGAACGGGGGACGCGGGCGTTGCGACGCTCGGAACGGGCGGCCGGCCCCGCCCTCGACTCCGAGAAGTTCCGATTCGAGATGGACTTCTTCGTCGAGCACTACGTTCGCGGGTTCCGCGGCGCCGAGTCGATCGACGAGGCCCTCGTCGAGTCGCTGCGTCAACTCGCCGACGTCGCGGCGGCCAGCCCGCGGGTTCTCTGTCATCGCGACTACCACGCCCGCAACCTGATGGTCCTCCGGGACGGCGAGCTCGCGATGGTGGATATCCAGGACGCCCGTTGGGGGCCGGACACCTACGACCTGGCCTCCCTGCTTCGGGACGCCTACGTCGACCTCGACGAGGAGTTGGTCGTCGAGTTGTGCGAGCGATACCGAACCGGGCTTCCCGATCCTCCCGAGCCTGGCGCGTTCCGCTCGCGCTTCGGGATCGTCGCCGCGCAGCGGATGATCAAGGCGCTCGGGACCTTCGGCTACCAGGTCCACCGTCTCGGGCGCGACCGCTACCGGGAGGCCATTCCGCGCACCGTCCGCAGGCTCTCCCGGCTTCTGCCGACCTCCTCCGTCCCCGCCACGCTCGTGCACGCCATGGAGAGGGCGCGCCTACTCGAAACGTAGCCCCTCGAAGACCAGCCCCGGCGTCACGACCCCCCAGCCGGCCGGACGCGCCGCCCCGACGCCGCCGACGCAGGCCTCCGCCAAGGCGTGCGGGTGGACCTCCGCGCGGGCGCCCTGGAACACCTCGCCCCGGGACTCTCCCTCCCGGCGCAACCCGTCCAGCTCCAGGATCCAGCGGTCCCGCCGGACGGGGTGCAGTCGGATCGCCTGCACCCGATAAAACCGCTCGGGGCGACCGACCTCGGGGGGGTCGAGCACGAGGGTTGTGGGATGAGGCTCGGGGCGGTCGCGATAGGAGGGTCGCCGGAAGGTCCCCGGCCCGTCGAGCGCCCGCAGGACCTCCCCATCCTCCGCGAGAGCGAGTCGGCCCGCGTCGAATCCGAGGTCGTCGAACGTCCCGCCGACGAGCCCCCGCGCCTGCAGTGGATCGTCGGACAGGCGCCATCCGGCCCCGACCCGACCGCCCGGTCGCGTCCCGGGGGCGTGGAGGACGGCGGCGACGGCGGGGACGAGTTGGGCCGCGGCCTGCGGGGTCAACACCCAAGGGAGCAGAGGAGGGCGTTCCGGAAGGCGGGTCGATCCCGGCGACGCGTCGAAGTCCTCGGCCCAGGTCCCGGCATCGAGGGAGGCGAAGTCCCGGGCGACGAGAAACCGGGGTCGCTCCGGGGCGTCGGGGAGTGCCCGCCCGCGGAAGAGCGCCATCGCCCAGGCCCTCCTGCGCCGGCGAAGCGCACGGGTCCCCAGGTCGTCGAGCAGGAGCTCCCAGGTGACCGCCGTCTCGACCCAGGCATTCGGCTGCGGGGAGGGCGCACGCGCATCGCTCACCCGCTCGGCCAGGAACCCCCACGCCCGCGCGAGCCACTCCGCGAGCTCCTCGGTCGACGGCAGCTCCGACTCCACCTCGACGTCGACCCGTTCCACCGACTCGTCACGCCACGCCGACGTGGTGGCGGGAGCGTGAAGGGCGTCGTCGAGCGCCCGCCGCACGAGGGGCTCGACCGACGATGCGTCGGCGGCGTAGGTCCCCACCGCGAACCCTTCGCCTCGTCGGGCGCGATCACGCACGCGGACCGCCACGCCCGACTCGGTGCCTCGAATCGTCTCGATACCTCGCCCCGAGTGCGACGCGCGGACTCGCGTCGACTCGCGGATGAAGAGCTCGACGCGCGATCCACGCGCGGAGAGCCTCGCTCGCTCGAGCCATTGCGAAGCCTCGAGGATCAGGGGTGACGACGACCAGGGTGCGAATAAGGTCAACGCGTTGCTTCTCTGCGCCATGCCGCGAGGAAAGGGATCGAAGTGATTGACAACCTTCTATTTCTTGTCACGCGTGAACTCTGACCAACCCTAGTCGGCATGTCGGCGCGCCGACGCTCACGGCCAGGGGTTGACCATCCTTGAAACACGTTCCGAGGCAGGTGTCGAACTCGAGATCGTCCGCGATGCAATCAAAGCCGCGCAGCGCCTGCGCCGCCGTCATCGACAGCAGGCACGGCTGCACCGGTTCTACGATCGCACCGTCGCGGATCAGATCGGCATCGACGACGCGGAACATGGCGCGACCGGTTCGAGGGTCGACCGATGCCGCCTCCAGGCGGCGCACGAACAACCCCGACGTCACCCCGATCAGCGCATCCTCCGCGCGGTCGCTCCCCGTCGTCACGAACGTGCATCCCATCCGAGGTCGTGGCGGCTCCGGGAACGACGACCGGCGAAGTCGTCCCGCGCCGAGTCGCTGCGCGACGCGCCCCTCCTCGATGAGCGAGATCGGGACGACCGCTTCCCCGGTGTCGTCGATCTTCCACGGGACCCGACCCCTTCGGGGGTCGTCGACGATGCGGAGGCCCCTGGGGCCGACCTCCTCGGTCCTCGACGCAAGCCACGACCCGCCGCGGCTCACCACGTCCTCCTCGAGCGCGTGACCGACGAGCTCGTGGACGATGATGCCGGCGACCCCCGGGGCGAGAACGACGGGCATCACGCCGTCCGGGGCCGGGACCGCCCCCCCTCTCGCCTTCGCCCGGGCCACGGTCTCTCGAGCGAACCGCTCGAGGTCGGGTTCCCGACCCGGCCGCCAGACGGCATCAGCGACAGCGCTTCCCCCCTGCCTCAGTCGGACCTCGAGACGGATTCGGCTCCCGCGCCTGCGGTCCTGGGCGGGGGGCACCCCGGGGCGGCCGATCCCGATCCGCTGATCGGTGGCGACGTACGTGACGCGGGCGTCCGGCCCGGCGAGGCCCCGGAGGCGCTCCGTCCATCGACGCGCCCCCTCGAGGTCCGGGGCGCCACCCGAAACCGACGGGTGCGGGTCGGATTGGAAGGTCAGGTTCGCGCCCTCGGCCCGGCACCAACCCGACGACGTCGCGAGCCTCGAGCGAAGTGGCTCGCCCCCGATTCCCTCGAGAGTGAGGTCGTGGCGTTGCTCGAGGAAGACGTGTCCGCCCGGGGACAACCCGGCCGCCGCGTCCTGGATCCGTTGAAGGAACGGATCGTCGAAAACCGCGCCGTTTCGAACGTTCAAGGCCCCGGCTCCCCGCCTTGAAAGGCCGCGAGGCCAACCCTATGTTCTCCGCGGACTGCGCGAGTCTTTCCGGACGTTCGGCGAGGTCGAGGGTCACGCCGCACGCGGTCCACGGGGTCGCCGGATGTCGAACTATACGCTACTCCTGATCGACTACGAGCCTCGCAGCATCGAGCGCATGCGCCGGCCGCTCGAGCAGGCGGGCATTCGCGTCGAGGTCGCGACGGACGGAGCCGCAGGACTCGAAGCATTCGAGCGCCTCCAGCCCGACGCGGTGATCGTCGAGGCGATGTTGCCGAAGCGGCACGGCTTCGAGGTCTGCCAGGAGATCAAGAAGTCCGCGAACGGGAAACGTACCCCCGTGATCGTGACCACCGGCGTCTACAAGGGTCGCCGTTATCGCACGCAGGCGATGCACATTCACGGCGCCGACGAGTACCTCGAAAAGCCTCTCACCGACGACCAGATCGTGCAGACGGTCAAACGCTTCCTCGCCGATCGGCCGGAACGCCCCGCCGCTTCGCCGGCGAGCACGCCGCACCCCGTCCCCAGCCCCGCCCCGGCCGCCCCTCGCGCCGCGGCGCCGCCACCGGTCGACTTCGCGGGCGACGACCCCGACCTCTTCGAGATCATCGACGAGTCCCTGGGCGGGCCGAAAGCCCCCCCTTCGGTCCCTAAGCCCCCGGCACAGGCCACGGCGAGAAGTTCCTCCGTCGTGAGCGACCTCACCGAGGATGAGATCTCCGCGCGCCTCGACGCCCTGCTCCCGTCGGATCCGACGGTTCCAACCGAGGTGTCGTGGGAATCGGGACACGCCGTCGGCCATCTCGACCCCGTCCCCGAGCCGAAGGTGAGCTCGATCGCCGTCGCCGAGCCCCCGCTCGTCGAGCCGATCCGGGACGTCGCCGCGGAGATCCTTGCGGATTTCCCCCCGATGCCGGAGGTCGACGGCCTCCCGGACGATCTCGGGACGGACACGACGAATCTCGACATCGCCACGCCGCGACCCGAAGCTCAGGTCTTCGACTTCGACGCCGGGCGCAGCGCCCGACGGAAGGGACGTGTCGCCACCGACCCGGCGCCGCCGAAGCCCGTTCCCGAGCTCTCCCGGAGCTCCTCCGCCGTCGCCCCGGTCGTCGAGATTGCCAAGGCGCCGGTCGTCGCGACGCTCCCGAACGTCGATATTCCGCTGACCGAGACTTACGAGGCACCCAAACGCGGCCTCCCGATTTGGGTGTGGGTCCTCGCCGTGGCGGGACTCGCCGCGGGGGGTTACTTCGCGTTCTTCAGGACGCCACCGTCGGCGGCCGACGCCGCACCGGCCCTGGCCTCCCAGCCCGTCGCCCCGGAGCCGACCCCCGACACCGGCCCGGCCGCGATCGTCCCGCCTCCCGTTTCGGCTTCGGACGCTCCCGCTCGACCCCCGAACCCCGCCCCGGAGCCGGCGCCGGCTGCCGCGGCGACCGTGCCCCCTCCGGTTCCTGCACCGCAGAACCCCGTCGCCAAGAAACCCCAGGGACCCGCGGCGGCGCCGACGGTACCCGCACCGGCGGCGGCGCTCGCCGAGAACGTCCCCTCCGCACCCGCGTCCGAAACCCTCGACGACCCGTCGCTGGCCGTCGCCCCGGTGGCCCCGGCGATCGCGGTCGCGGCGCCGCCGAAGCCCGCGATCCGCGCCGGCGACCTCGTGTCGCTGAACGACGCGGACACGCTTCCGATCGGTCTCGACAAGCCGGCCCCGGAGTACACGACGCTCGCGCGCACCCGCCGCCAGGAGGGGACCGTCGTGTTCGAGGTGCTCGTCGACGAGACCGGCCGCGTGGTGGACGTCCGCCTCCTTCGCGGCATCGCCGGGTCGGACCTGAACGAGGCCGCGATGAACGCCGCGCGGGCGTGGCGGTACAAGCCGGCGGAAAAGGACGGCGTTCCCGTGCGCGTGTGGCGACCGGAGCAGGTCCGCTTCAAGCTCTGATCGTCCCCGGTCGCTTTACACGCCCGGAAGCGCGCACTAGCATCGCGCCGCCGTGCGACGACTCCCCGCGTTTGCCGTCGCGTTCGCGCTCGCTCTGCTCGCGGGGTGCGGCCCGAACGCCCCGGGTCCCCCGACCGGGGCCCACCCGCAGCGCATCGTCTCCCTGTCGCCGGCCCTCACCGAGATTCTCTTCGCCCTCGGCCTCGGCGATCGCGTGGCGGGGGTCACGAGCTTCTGCGACTGGCCCCCCGAAGCGCGGGAGAAGGCGAAGGTCGGGGGGTATGCCGATCCGTCGGTCGAGACGATCCTCGGCCTGAGGCCGGACCTCGTGATCGTGAGTCCCGGTCCCGGGAACCGCGACGCGGCCCTGGTGATCGAGCGCGCGGGAATCCGCGTGCAGGTCGTTCCCGCCGAGACCCTCGACGAGACGTTCGCGGCGTTCCGGCTCGTCGCCGACGCGGCCGGAGTTCCCGAGCGCGGCGCCGCCCTCGCCGCGGAGGTCCGCTCCCGTCTCGACGCCGTCGCCGCCCGCGTCGCCGGCGCGCCGAAGGTCCGTGCGTTGTTCTGCGTGCAGACCGACCCCGTGATCGTCGCGGGAGCCGCCACCCTCCCCTCCGAGCTCCTCGAAATCGCGGGAGGCGTCAACGTGGTGCCGCTCCCCCGCTACCCGCGCCTGGGGGTCGAGACGCTCCTCGAGCTCGCACCCGAGGCGATCCTGCAGTCGCGGATGGACGCCCCCGAGCCGGGAAGCGAAGGGAGCGAGGCGGCGTTCTGGCGGCGCTGGTCCTCGATTCCCGCGGTGCGCGACGGGCGCGTGTACGTTCTCGAGAATCCGCTGGCCCTGCGGCCGGGACCCCGGGTCGGCGTCGCCGCCGAGCAGCTGGCGGCGCTGCTCCACCCCGTCGCGGGGGACGCGCGTTGAGCCGCCCCTGGGGAAAACTCGCGCTCCTCGGCGCCGTCTCCGCCGCCGCCGTGGCCGCGAGCGTTGCCTTCGGTCCTTCCGACCTCGGCTTCTCGGGGCTCGTCGCGGCGTGGCGCGAGGGGGACGACGTCGCACGGCAGATCCTGCTCGACATCCGACTCCCTCAGGTCATCCTGGCCGCCCTCGTCGGCGCCGCGCTCTCCGCATCGGGGGCGGCCTTCCAGGCGGTCCTGCGCAACCCGCTCGCCGACCCCTTCATCCTCGGCGTCTCGGGAGGCGCGGCGCTCGGCGCCACGGTCTCGATCGCGTTCGTCGAGGCCGCGATCGCGTGGAGCACGTGGACCCGCCCCGCGTGCGCCTTCGCGGGCGCCGTGCTGATGCTCGTCCTGCTGTTCGCGCTCGGGCGCCGCCGCGGCCGCACGGAAACGACGACGCTGCTGCTCGTCGGCGTCGTGCTCAACGCCTTCGCCTCCGCGCTGATCCTGTTCCTCGCGACGGCCGGCGACCCCGCCCGATTCCAGGAGATCATGCAGACCCTCGTCGGCAAGATGGGCGAGCCTGCGTGGGTCAAGGTCGGCGTCGTCGCGGGTCTCGTCGCGATGTCGACGGGTGTGTTGACCCTCTGCGGCCACACGCTCAACGTGCTGGCGCTCGGCGAGGAGGAGGCCGGACACCTCGGCCTCGCCGTCGAGCGCGCGACGTGGATCGCGCTCGTCGCCGCGTCGCTCGCGACGGCCGCCGGAGTCGCCTTCACGGGCATCGTCGGGTTCGTCGGACTGATCGTGCCGCATGCGGTGCGCGCGGTCTTCGGCTCGGACCACCGCCTGGTCGTTCCCGCGTCGGCGCTCGCGGGAGCGGGATTCCTGGCGCTCGCCGACACCGCGGCGCGGACGCTGACCGCGCCCGTCCAGCTCCCGGTCGGCGTCCTGACGCCGCTCGTCGGCGGCCCGTTCTTCCTCGTGCTGCTCCTGCGGCGCCTCAGGGATCGCGGATGACCGCGGCGATCGAGGCCTCGGGGCTTTCCTTTTCTTACCGTCGCGCGCCGGTGTTCCTCGGCTTCGACCTTCGCGTCGAGCCGGGGACGATGACGGCGCTGCTCGGCCCGAACGGGTCCGGGAAGACCACCTTCGTCCGCCTCGCGGCGGGTTCCCTGCGCCCGGCGGCCGGGCGCGTGAGCGTCTTCGGCGACGACGTCGCGAAACTCCACCCGCGCGAGCGGGCGCGGCGCCTGGCGGTCGTTCCCCAGGAGTCCCATCCGGCCTTCGAGGCGACCGTGCTGGAGATGGTCCTCCTGGGACGGTTCGCCCACCTCGGGTTCCTCGGGCTCGAAAGCGACGAGGACCTGGCGATCGCGCGCGCCGCGCTCGCGCGCACGGACGCGTCGCACCTCGCCGATCGTTCCTTCGACGCGCTCTCGGGGGGCGAGCGGCAACGCGTGCTGCTGGCGCGCGCGCTCGCCCAGCAGTCGCGCCTGCTGCTGCTCGACGAACCGACCGCGTTCCTCGACCTCCAGCACCGGCTCGAGGTCCACGCCCTGCTCGTCGATCTCGTGCGCCGCGACGGGCTCACCGTGCTCGTCGTGAGCCACGATCTCAACCTCGCCGCGCGGTACGCCGACCGCCTCGTGCTCCTGCGCTGCGGCACGATCGCGGCGGACGGCACCCCCGAGGACGTCCTGCGCCCCGATTCGATCCGCGAGGTCTACCGCGTCGACGTGGAGATCGCGCGGGATCCGATGACCGGACGGCCGTACGTCGTGCCGTTGAGGCCGACCCCGCCGTCGTGATAGGGTCCGGCCGTCCTTTCCGGTTCTTTGTCAGCCGATGGGCATTCAGGGAAGCGGGTGAGAATCCCGCGCGGCCCCCGCCACTGTGACCGGGGACGCCGAAGGCGCGGTCCGACGATTCGGACCCCCACTGGACGGGAACGTCTGGGAAGGGAGCCTTCGAGCGGTTGATCCGGGAGCCAGGAGACCTGCCCGTCGGACGGTGAAGCGCCATTTCGAACGGGAGGTTCGAATGAGGCACACGATGGGCGGCCGCGCCGCGGCCGCGACCCTTCTCGCATTCTCGATTCCCATCCTCGCCGAGGGGGAGCCCGTGCGCGCCCCCGGAGCCGAGGATCGCGTCGTGGTGACCGCGACGCGCGTCGCGGACGTCGACGCCGTCGTCGAAGAGGTCCCCGCGCACGTCACGGTCCTCGACCGGGAGCACATCGAGCGCTCGGGGGCGAGGACGCTCCAGGACCTGCTCGCCGCCGAGGCGGGGATCGTCGTGTTCGACCAGGTCGGAAACGCGGTCGAGACGACCTTCGACCTGCGCGGCTTCCGGGGGTCGGGCTGCGCGGTCTACCTCGACGACGTCCGTCTCAACGACCCTCGCAACAACGGCCTCTCGCTCGAGACCGTCCCGATCGACGCCGTCGAGCGCGTCGAGATCGTCCGCGGCTCGGCGGCTGCGGTCGCGGGAGCCGGAGCCGAAGCCGGGATCGTCCGCATCCAGACGCGTCGGGGGGCCGCCCCGGCCCTCGCCCTCCACCTGGCCACCGGAAGCGACGGCCAGGAACGGTACGGCGTCGACGCGGGGGGCTCGCTCTCCGGATTCGACGGCTTCGTAAGCGCGTCCCACGACGACACCGACGGCTTCCGCGAGAACGCCGGCGGGCGCACGAACCGCCTCGCGGGCTCGGTGGGGCGCACCTTCGCCGCCGGCAGGCTCGAGCTCTCGCTCACCGCGACGGACCAGCGCTGGGGGAACCCGGGGGCGCTCACCCTCGACGAGTGGGCGGCCGACCCCTCCGCGGCCCCCTACAACACCCTCGACCGATCCGAAGGGGACGTCCGGTTCGCCGCGCTGCGCTGGCGCGGCGCGGGATCGGGACGGTTCACCTACGTCGCGAGCCTGGGTTGGCGCGACGCCGCGACCGAGGTGCTCTCCACCGGGCGCGCCGCGGCGGCGGGTTTCGGCGGGTTCTTCCTCGACAGCGACACGAGCGCCTGGAACGCCGCGGCGCAGGGGACGTGGCGCGCCGCGCTCGCCGGCCGGGAGAACACCCTCTCGGTGGGCGTCGAGGCGCTCGACGGCACGACCGACGCGCTCGGCTGGTTCACCCCGCCCGAGGACCCCGGTTCCGTCGATCGCGCGAACCCGAGCGCGGTGAACGCGATCGACCGCCGCACGGCCGCCGTCTACGCGCACGACTCGTGGAAGGTCTCCCCGAAGTGGACGCTCACGGCGGGTGCGCGTTTCGATCGGGACCGGCTCGCGTACGACGAGGCGGTTCCGGACCCGACACTCGCCGACGCGCGCACCTTCTCCGAGACGTCGCTGCGCGCGGGGGCGGTCTTCGCGCCGGCCCCCTCGTGGACGGTGTACGGCGCGTACGGCGAGGGGTTCCTGCCGCCGACGGTCGAACAGCTGTTCGCCTTTCCGACCTTCGGGTCGAACCCGGACCTCGAGCCGGAGCGCTCGCGCTCGATCGAGGCCGGCGCCCGGTTCCGGCGCGGCGGCGCGTCCGTCGACGCGGCCCTCTTCCGGATCGACACGCAGGACGAGATCGTCTTCGATCCGGACTCGCCGCTCGGCCCGTTCGGCGCGAACGTGAACGCGGGGCGCACCCGCCGCCGCGGATTCGAGCTCTCCGCCCGGGCTCCGTTCGGGACGCTCGCGACCGGGCGCGCCTCGGTGACGCGCGTGGACGCCCGGTTCCGGAACGGTGCCGCGGCCGGGAACACGGTCCCCCTCGTCCCGGGGTGGCGCGCCTCGGCGGGGCTGGGGCTGCGCCTGCCGGGACGCGTCGAGCTCGGCCTCGAGGCGCAATACGTCGACGACCAGGTGCTCGACAACGACGACGCGAACGCGCAGCAGCGGCTTCCCGGATACACGATCGCGAACGCGCGCCTGGCGTGGTCGCCCGCCTTCGCGCGGGAGCGCAGCGAGGAGCCGCTCACCCTCTACGTCGAGATGCGCAACCTGTTCGACCGGGAGTACGCCACACGCGGGATCTACGCGCTCGACTTCACCACGTTCGAGAACGCCGTCTTCGTGACCCCCGCGCCGGGCCGGCGCGTCCTGTTCGGGCTCGCCTGGAGGCCGTGACCATGCCGCGACTCACCAAGATCTACACCCGCACCGGCGACGACGGAACGACCGCGCTCGGCGGCGGCCAGCGGGTGCCCAAGGACGCCCTGCGCATCGAGACCTACGGCACCGTCGACGAGCTCAACTCGACGATCGGCTGCGCCCTGGCGTCGGGGCTCGAGCCTTCGCTCGAGGAGGAGTTGCGCCGGGTGCAGAACGAGCTGTTCCACCTCGGCGCGGATCTTTGCGTGCTCGAGCCGGACAAGGCGAAGCTCCCCGTTCCCCGCGTGGAGCCGCGTCACGTCGAGGCCCTCGAGGCGGGCATCGACCGGATGAACGAGAAGCTCGGCCCCCTGACGAACTTCATCCTGCCGGGGGGCTCGCCCGGGGCGGCGCACCTTCACGCCGCGCGGACCGTCTGCCGCCGGGCGGAGCGCTGGCTCGTCGCCCTCGCACGCGAGGAGCCGGTCAATCCCGAGACGCTGCGGTACCTCAACCGGCTCTCGGATGCGCTGTTCGTGATGGCGCGATGGGAGAACCGCTGGCGGGGGATCGACGACCCTACGTGGGATTCACGGGCGTAGCGGCGCGGGCGGTCACCGCCGCGGGCGCCGGGGCCGAGGCGCCCATCATGAACCGCAGCGACTGGATCAGGACCTCGCGCATCTGCGAGCGCTCGACGATGAAGTCGAGCATCCCGTGCTCCACGAGGAACTCCGCACGCTGGAAACCGACGGGGAGCTTCTGGCGGATCGTCTGCTCGATCACGCGCGGCCCCGCGAAGCCGATCAGCGCCTTGGGCTCCGCGATGTTGAGGTCGCCGAGCATCGCGTAGGAAGCGGTGACGCCGCCGGTGGTCGGGTCGGTGAGGACCGACACGTACGGGATCCCCTTCTCGTCGAGGCGCGCGAGGGCGGTGGAGATCTTCGCCATCTGCATGAGGGAGAGCGCCCCCTCCTGCATGCGCGCGCCTCCGGAGCACGAGATCACGATGAGCGGCGAGCGTGTCTCGAGGGCCCGCTCGCAGCACCGCGTGACCTTCTCCCCGACGACGCTTCCCATCGAGCCGCCCATGAACCCGTACTCCATCACGGCGATCACGACCGGTTGGCCGCCGAGCAGCCCCTCGCTGGAGATCAGGGCGTCCTTGAGCCCCGTCGAGCTCTGGTAGTCCTTGATCCGCTTCGCGTACGCCTTCGTGTCGGAGAAGCCCAGCGCGTCCACCGGGGAGATCTCGGTGTCGAACTCCCGGAACTGGCCGTCGTCGTACAGGCCGGCGAGACGCTCCCGCGCGCTGATGCGGAAGTGGTAGTTGCACTTCGGGCAGACGTTCGCGTTGGCCGCGACCTCGCGCTTGTAGATGATCTCCTTGCAGTTGTCGCACTTCACCCACAGGCCTTCCGGAACCTGGAACTTCCGGTCGGTCGCCTGCGGCTTGAAGGTGGTTTTTTCCTTCTTGAACCACGCCATGGCCCGGAGACGCTAACGCCCCTCCCGGGGACGGTCAAGCGATTCGACGGGGGCTTTCGCCGGGCTTTCGGGAATCGCCGCTTCCTCGAAGACCCGGAACTTCGCGACGCGGCCGAGCTCGCGCAGGCGCTCGCGGTCCTTCGCGGGGACGATCGCGAGGTCGGCCTGGGCGATCACGAACAACGCACGGTCCCCGCGGCCGAGCCGCTCGCCGACCCGCTCGGCGGTCTCGAGGTGCTCGGGAATCCGGTCGGCATACCAGGTGAGACTCGGCGCACGGGCGCCGGCGAGGACGACCGGCCTCGCGGGATCGACGAGCGCGGGAATCGACGCGACCAGCGCGCGAGCGCTCCGCCGCTCCGAGAGCGGCCCCCCCGCCGAGACGATCGCCGCCACGAGGAAGACGGCGGTCGCGATCGCGGCGCCGCCGTGCACGAGGCGGGGCCGGGCGGCGAGGAGCCCCCACAACCCGGCGATCGACGCGAGGGCGAACGCCGCCGCGCCGACCGCGGCCGCCGGCCGGAGGTCCTGCTCGAGCTTCAGCGCCGAAGCGCCCCCGAGCCCGACCGCCAGGGACACCATCACGATCACGACGAAGCTCGACGCCCACCGGCGCCGTCGCGGATACGCGAGCTCCTGCCCGATCTCCCACGTCGCGACGAGCGCCGCCAGGGGGAACAGCGGAAGGATGTAATAGGGCTGCTTGCCCCGGGAGAGCGAGAACATCACGATGCCGGCGAAGAGCGCCCCGGCGGCCTGGAGCGCCGTCTGCGCCTCCGGGTCGTTCCGGCGCGCGATCAGCCGCACCAGCCCCGACAGGAGCGGACCCGCCCAGGGGAGCGCCCCGAGCAGCAGCACGGGGCCGAAGTACCAGGGCGGCTCCACGTGCGCCGTCCCCTCGAGCGACCGCTGCACGACCTCGTCGTGCAGCAGCGCGGCGACCCCGTCGAAACCGATGCGCTGCACGAACGCGAGCCCCCAGGGGAGCACCACCGCGGCGAAGGCGCCCAGGGTGAACGCCGCCGTCCGCCGGTGCGGCCACACGTCGCGTCCGGCCAGGGTGCGCCCCGCGAGCATGCAGACGAGGATCGTCAGCGGGCCGACCGGCCCCTTCGCGAGAAACGCCAGGCCCGCGAGGGCCCCGATCGCGATCCCGCGCTGGGCGCCGGGGCGGTCGGGAGTCCCGAGGTCGAGCGCGACGGCGGCGAAGACGTGCACCGAGAGGAGCGCATCGAGCATCCCGATCCGTCCCGAGCCGAAGACGAGCGGCATCGTCGCGAAGACCGCCATCGCCCAGATGCCGCCCTCGTCGCCGAAGCGACGCCGCGCCACCCAGCCGACGAGCAGGACCGATCCGAGGGTGGCGATCGCGGCGTGCAGCCGCGCGACCCCTTCCCCCGGTCCGGCGACCCAGAAGAGAAACGCCTGGATCCAGTGCACGAGCGGAGGCTTCACGAGGCGCGGCCGACCCTCGAACGTGGGGACGACGAGATCGCCGGAGCGCTGCATCTCGACCGAGGTCCGTGCGAACCGCGCCTCGTCGGGGTCGAGCAGGGCGGAACCGTCGAGGCCCAGCAGCAGGAGGAACGCCGCGGCCGCGGCGACCGCGCGATAAAGCCAGCGGAGATTGGCGTCCACGGACCCGTATCATAGCGGCCGCATCCCATGGACACGGTTGCCTGGCTCTACGGACTTCAGAAACTCGGGGTCAAGCTCGGCCTCGACGGGATCCGCGCGCTGCTCGAGATCGCGGACCGCCCCGATCGCGCCTTCCCTTCGATCCTCGTCGCGGGGACGAACGGGAAGGGATCGGTGGCCGCGATGCTCGACGCGATGCTGCGCGCGTCGGGTCGGAGGACGGGGCTGTACACCTCCCCGCATCTCGTCCGCCCGAACGAGCGGATCCGGATCGACGGAGCCGACGTCGACGACGCGACGCTGGAGGCGGGGCTCGCGCGCGTGCGCGCCTACTGCGAGCTCGGCCTCGCCGACGCGCGCCTGGCGGCGCACCCGTCGTTCTTCGAGGTGATGACCGTCGCCGCGCTCGAGTCGTTCCGGGACGCGCGCGTGGACGTCGCGGTCCTCGAGGTCGGCCTGGGAGGACGCCTCGACGCGACGAACGCGACCGAGCCGGTCGCGGGCGTGATCACCACGATCGGCATCGACCACGTCGCGCAGCTCGGAGCGTCGCTCGAGTCGATCGCGGCGGAGAAGGCGCACGTCGCGCGGAAGGGCCGACCGCTCGTGACGGGGGTGACGCAGCCGGCGCCGCTCGGCGTGATCCGCGACCACGCGCGAGCCGTCGGCGCGCTGCTCGTCGAGGCGCACGCCGCGACGCTCCCCGTCGACCCGGGCGAGGTCGGCCTTTCCGGCGCGCACCAGCGCGACAACGCCCGCGTGGCGCTCGTGGCCTTCGAGCGCCTCGCCGCGGAGATCGGGCTCTCCCCCGACCCGCGCGCGATGCGCGAGGGACTGCGCTCGGTACGCTGGCCCGCGCGCCTGCAGTGGATCGACGGAAGGCCGGCGATCCTCGTGGACGGCGCCCACAACGAGGACGGGGCGCAGGCGCTCGCCGCCCACCTCGACGGGCTGCGTCGCGGACGTCCGGTGCTGCTGTGCGCCGCCATGCGCGACAAGGACCCGGCGCGCATCCTCGGACCGATCGTCGCGCGCAGCGCCGCCGTCGTGGTCGCACGGCCGGGGGTGGAGCGCGCCGCCGACCCGGAAGAGCTCGCCGCGAGGCTCGCGCACCCGGGGCTCCCCGTGGAGGCGTGCGCCGAGGTGGGTGCCGCGCTCCGCCGCGCATGCGAGCTCGCCGGACCGACGGGGTGGGTCCTCGTCGCGGGGTCGTTGTACCTCGCCGGGGACGTGTTGCGTACCCTCCAGGGGGGGGAGGGAGCGGGCCCGGTGGCGATGTAGCGGCCGTCGCTACAATCGCCGGCCCATGCGCACCCCCAAGCTCGACGCATCGCCGCTGCGGCTGGATCCCGATCGGTCCCTCGAAGGCCTGGTCTGGGCCGAGGTCTTCGGCCGGTCCGGTCCGGTCGAGATCGAGATCGGGATCGGGAAGGGCCGCTTCCTGCTCGCCGCCGCCGCGGCCCGCCCCGACGTGCTGCACCTCGGGGTCGAGTGGGCGAACGAGTTCCTCCGGTTCGCGGAGGACCGGTCCGTCAAGCGTGGCCTCGAGAACATCCGGTTCGTCCGCGTGGACGCCAAGGAGCTCGTCGCCCGTGCGATCCCCCCGGCTTCGGTCCGCGCGTACTACGTCTTCTACCCCGACCCCTGGCCGAAGAAGCGGCACCAGAAACGGCGCTTCATGAACCCCGGGACCCTCGGAGACCTCGCGCGGACCCTGGAGCCGGGCGGGTGGCTGCACGTCGCCACGGATCACGACGACTACTGGTCGGTGATCGAGCCCCTGGTGAACCTCCATCCCGACTTCGAGCGGCAGCCGGTTTTCGGCGGGCCCGACTTCCCCGCCGACCCCGCGCAGCCGCTCACGAACTTCGAGGCGAAGTACGTGGTCGAGGGGCGCAACCGGCACCGCGGTTCTTGGCGGAGGCGATAACCCGGTTGTACACTGCGCGGGCTTTTTCGAGGCTCTGCAGGGGAGTAGCTCAATTGGCAGAGCACCGGTCTCCAAAACCGGGGGTTGCAGGTTCGACCCCTGTCTCCCCTGCCACACGGCCTCGAACATGAAGCTCTTCCTCACCGGGGACCCGGGTTGCGGCAAGACCACCGCCGTCCTGCGCGTCGTCGAGGCGCTGCGGGGCAGGGTCGCGATGTCCGGATTCGTCACCGAGGAAATGCTGGTCGACGGTCGCCGCGCCGGGTTCCGGGGTCGCACGCTCGACGGGGCGGTCTTCGAGCTCGCGCGGGCGGGCCGCGCCTCCCCGTTCCAGCTCGGCCCGTACGGCGTGGTCCTCGAGGGGCTCGAGACGATCGGGATCCCCTCGATCGCGCCGCGCGAAGGCGTCGGTCTGATCGTGCTCGACGAGATCGGGAAGATGGAGTCGTTCTCGAACCCCTTCCGCGAGGCGGTCGAGCGCCTGCTCGCGTCGGACCTCCCCGTCGTCGGAACGGTGGCCTCCCACGGGGTCGGCTTCCCGAAGAAGGTGCGTCACGACTCCCGCGTGACGCTCGTCCGCATGAACCGCAGCTCGCGCGCCTGGGCCGTCGGGGAGATCCTCCGAAAACTCGGTCCGGAGGTGGGACGATGACGACGCCGCTTCCCGCATCCTTCGTGGACGCCTTCCCCGCGGGGCTCGCCGTGCTCGACCGCGACGGGCGCGTGCTGCAGTCGAACGCGCGCGCGTCGTGCGCCGTCGGCGACGACTTCTTCGCCGCGTTCGGCGCGGAGGGGTTCTTCCACGCGGCCCGCGACGGTTACCTCGGAGGGATCGCGAGCGGACGCGTGGACGTGAGCTTCGAGGGCCGGGGATGCCACGTTCGCGTCGTCGCCTTCGAGGTCGCGGGGAGCCGGTTCGGCCTCGCGTGGCTCGATCCGATGCGGGGCGAGGCGCGCCTGCTCGCGATCGCGCAGGCGTGGGACAAGGCGCTCGCCCTCGTCGCCGAGGTCCGCCACGAGATCGCGAACCCGCTGATGGGCCTGCTGGGCCAGATCGAGCTGCTCGAGATGCGCCCGGACCTCCCCGATACGGTGCGTGCGAAGCTCACGATGATCACCGGGGAAGCGCAGCGCATCCAGGTCCAGGCGGCGCGGCTCAAGGACGTCAAGCGGATCTAGAAACAGGCTGCCGTCCCCGTTCAGTCCGCCCCGCCCATCATCCCGCGCGGCGCGAAGGCCGCGGGACGCGAGGCCAGCAGCCGCTGCGCGACCGCCGCGGCGGCCGCGGCGTCGGCCGTGCGACCGACCCCGTGGAGGATCTCCGCGTAGTCCTTCCAGATCGCCCCTTCGGCGGGGGCGCGCCGCACCGCCTCTTCGGCGGCCCGGGCGGCCTCGTCGAGCCGGCCGGCGGCGCCCAGCAGGTACGCACGATTGAGGTGCAGGCTCGCCGTCCACGGCTCGATGGCGATCGCGCGATCGTAGAGCGCGAGCGCCCCGGGGACGTCCTGCCGCATGGCGCGGCATCGCGCGAGCTCGGCGAGGAGCCCCGCGTGTGCCGGGACCGCCGCGACCGTGCGCTCGAGAAGGGTCTGCGCTTCGGCGACGCGACGGCCGGCGAGCAGGATCTGCGCGAGGTTGAGCGCCGCCTCCGCGTGCGCGGGGTCCTTCGCGAGCGCCGCTTCGAACGAGCGGGCGGCCTCGTCGCGGCGGCCGAGGAATCCGAGGGTGCGGCCGAGCTGGTACCGGATCTCGGCGTCGTCGAGCCCCGCCTCGATCGCTTCGCGGAACCGCCGCTCCGCCTCCTCCCACAACGTGCGCCGCGCCTGCGGCACGACGTCCACCGCCTTCGAGAACGCCGCGCGCGCGGTGTAGTACGCGCGATCGGAGGAAGGGAGCGTCTCGAACGCCTCGCCGAGGATCGGCTCGATCGCGTACGAGCCGCGAACGGGCGCCCCCTCCTTCGACGGGTCCCGTCGGATCCAGTGATCGGTGAAGGTGGTGTGCGGATGGTCGAGCGGCGCGCCGCGCCGCATGTGGCAGCGCACGCAGTCCGCATCTGCCTTCGGACAGCTCCCCGCGGGGTGGCAGCGCGCGCACGCGGCGTCGAACGCGTTCTCGGGCCGCTCTTTCGAGTAGACCGACACGTGCGGGTAGTGGCAGTGGAGGCAGTCGAACTTCCCCGGGCTCTCGAGGTAACAGCGGCTCAGCAGGAACCGGTCGGCCTGCGCGGAGATGCCGAAGTGCGGACCGAGCGGCTCCCGGTAGCGGAACGGGACGAGGACGTCGCCGAGGTCCATGCCCGGCCGGAACGACTCGAGATCCCGTTCGCGGTGCGCGACGCGCTCGGTGCTCGTGGATCCTCCGAGGTGGCATTGCAGGCAGACCTGGATCCGGCGCGGCTGCGGAAGCCGCTTCGGATTCACGATCGTCGGATCGGCGCTCCCGGACGGAACCTCGGCGGTCGTCTTCCACTTCGCGACGTGCGCCGAGCCGGGCCCGTGGCAACGCTCGCAGTCGATCCCCTCGGGGATCGGCTCCCGGAACGCCCCCCGTCGACCCGGCACGGCCTCCATCCGCGCGTTGTGGCAGAAGACGCACGACGTCGAGACGACGCGGTTGAAGTAGTCGTTCTTGTGCTCGTACCCCGGGCAGAGGTCCCAGCCGGGAAGCGCGGGATACCAGCAGACCGGCAGCTGGAACATCGTCCCGCCCGCGACCGTGACGTACGACCGGGAGTGGTTCCCGGACCCCGCGACCTGCTGCATCTCCCGCTCGTCGACCGCCCACTCGCGTCCCGAGGCGTCGCGCAGCGACTGGCGCATGAAGAACCGACCGTCCCGCTCGAGCATCCGGTAGACGAGCCCGCTCCGCTCCAGCTCGACGGTGTTGTTCCGGCTGAAATCCTCGATCGCGCTGGCCTTCGTGAGCGGGTACCAGGAGCGACCCATGCCCGTCTCGTGGAAGGTCGCCGCGATGTCGGGGTGGCAAGCGGCGCACGCCTGAGGGCCCGCGTACGAGGCCTGCGGAACGTGCGCCACCGGATCGGCCGCCGCCGGCGCCGTGGGGTTGCTCGAGGAGCAAGCGGCGGCGAGACACGCGAACACCACGATCGCCGTCGCCGCGTGGCAGGAGATCGCCGTCACAACGCCGGAGAATGTACCCCGAGAAGGCGCCGGACGAGATCGCCATCCGCGGTCCACGGAAGCTCGGGCTCCTCGACGTCGCGGATCGGCTCGACCTCGAAGGGGAGCTTCGCCGTGAACCGGTTGTAGACCTCGGCGAGCAGCGGCTTGAGGTGAACCACGTCCTCGAGGCAGTAACGCAGGAGCGACTCCCGCGCGCCGGCGGTGCCGCGGCGATGCTCGCGCCAGAGCAGCACCGCGAGGAAGCCGTCCGCTCCCTCGATCTCGCTCGATCGGGCGATCCCCAACTGGCGCTCCGCCCCCTTGAGCCCGCCCTTCACCCCGAGGCGGTGCAGGGGGTAACGCAGGTCGATGTGGTGGAAACGCGAGAAGTCCACGATCGGGAAGGCGCGCTGCAGCACCGGCACGTCGAAACACAGGCCGTTGTAGGTCACGATCAGGTCGAACGGCCGCAGGGCGTCGGGGAAATCCATGAGGTTCTCCCCCTTCACGAACGCCCACGCCTCCTTCCCGTCCGAAAGGCCGACGCAGGTGATCGCGTCCCGGACGGGGTCGAGCCCTTCGGTCTCGATGTCCAGGAACGCCGTCCGCCCTTCGAACTCGGGGGCGAGCCGCCAGTGCTCCCTGCGCGGAAGCGTCCTCGCGGCGAGCTCGGGGTCGAGGTTCGGCTCGATCAGCGCCCGCCACGGATCGCGGGGATGCGCCCCCAGGAACGACTCCCAGGTCGTGAAACCCTGGTCCCACAGCCGACGCTCGCGGACCGCGCCGACTCCCGGGACGTGGATGAACGACGACCGGAGCATGACGGCTATTATGGGGGTCACACCCATGGATCGAGTCCTCTACGACGGCGATTGCGGGTTGTGCCACCGCGCGGTGCGGTTCGCCCTGCGCCACGACCCCGACGGGACCAAGTTCCGTTTCGCGCCGCTGCCGCCGGACGGACCGGAGAACAGCGTGGTGGTGATCACCGCCGAGGGGCGGCGGCTGCTGCGGTCGGACGCGGTGATCCGGCTGCTGGTGCTGGGCGGACCGGGGTGGTCCGCGCTCGGTCACGCGCTGCGGATCGTGCCGCGCCCGATCCGCGACGCGGGTTACCGCGGCGTGGCGAGGATCCGCCGTCGGCTGTTCCCCCGTCCCGAGGGGTCCTGCCCGGTGATCGACCCCGAGCTGCGGAAGCGGTTCGAACTCTGACGCGCCTTTGCTAGACTCCCCGTTCTCCCGAATCCGAACTCCCCGGAGGTCGTCTCGATGCGGTTCGAGAACGCGTTCATCCCTTACGGCGGCTACTGGTCCACTCCCTTCTGCAAGTGGCAGGGGAGCTTCGCGCACCTCAACGCGATCTCCTTCGCCGCCGACACCGCGAAGCGGTTCCTCGACGCCCGCGGGATCGCGCCGACGAGCTTCGACGGAGTGACGCTCGGGATCACGGTTCTCCAGAAGAGCCAGCTCTACGGCGGCCCGTGGCTCGCCGCGATGCTGGGCGGCGAGGGGATCACCGGGACCATGGTCTCGCAGGCCTGCGCCACCGGCGCCCGGTCCCTCGCGACCGCGGCCTCCGAGGTCGCGTTGTCCGGGGATCGGACGGTCCTCGCCGTCACCGCCGACCGCTGCAGCAACGGCGCCCACGTCTACTACCCGAATCCCCTCGGCCCCGGCGGCACGGGCGACAAGGAGGACATCGTCCTCGACAGCTTCGGGAACGACCCGTGGGCGCGGAACTCGATGATCCAGACCGCCGAAAACGTCGCCGCGGAGGCGGGGATCACGCGGGAGGAGCAGGACGACCTCACCGCGATCCGCTACGAGCAGTATCGGGCGGCGCTCGCCGACGATTCGGCGTTCCTCAAGCGGTTCATGATCCTCCCCTTCGAGGTGAAGGACGCCTCGGGCCGGAAGGTGATCGGGACCGTGACCGGGGACGAGGGCGTGTTCGCCACCACGCGGGACGGGCTGCGCGCCCTCAAGCCGGTGCTCCCGAACGGCACGGTGACGTTCGGCAGCCAGACCCACCCGGCCGACGGCAACTGCGGCGCGATCGTCACGACGCGCGACCGCGCGAAGTCCTTCTCGAAAGACCCGTCGATCGAGGTTCGTCTCGTCAGCTACGGACAGGGGCGCGCGAAGAAGGGGTTCATGGCGATGGCGACCGTCCCCGCGGCCAGGGCGGCGCTCGAGAGCGCGGGGATCTCCCTGTCCGACGTGAAGGTGATCAAGACCCACAACCCGTTCGCGGTGAACGACGTCTACCTCGCCCGCGAGCTCGGGCTCGCGTTCGACGCGTTCAATCGCTACGGCTCGTCGCTGATCTTCGGTCACCCGCAGGGCCCCACCGGGATGCGCCTGGTCCTCGAGGCGATCGAGGAGCTCGCGCTCGCGGGGGGCGGGTACGGCCTGTTCGTCGGCTGCGCCGCGGGGGACACCGCGGGGGCCGTCGTGATCAAGGTCGGCAAGTGAGCGAGCCCGGCGCGGCGCGGCGCGACCCGTTCCAGCTCTTCCTGATCGTCGCGTGCGTCGCCCTCTGCGGGCTCGTGATCGCGCTCGCCGTGCAGAACCGGTCGCTGAAGGCTCAGGTGGCGGAGCTCGAGTCGCGCTCCCACGGAGCCGGCGCCCCGGTGGACGAGCTGAAGGCCGGCGACTCCCTGCCGCCGTTCGACCTCGCCGCCGCTTCGGGCGAGAAGATCCGGCTCGCCTTCGACGGCAGCGGCGCCAGGACGCTCCTGCTCGTCTTCTCCTCGACCTGCCCCGCCTGCCAGCAGACCTTTCCGACCTGGAACCGGATGCTCGCCGACGGCACGCCCGACGGCCTGCGCGTCGTCGGGGTCCAGACGGACCTCACGGGAGGCGCCGCGGCGGAGGTCGCGACCTTCCCGGTCTACGGCTTCGACGGCACCCGGCCCGACGGGTTCTCGAAGATCCCGTTCATCCCGTGCTCGGCGGTCCTCGACGCGAAGGGGAAGGTCGAATACGTCGTCTTCGGCGTGCTCGACGACGGGAAGCTCGCCGAGCTTCGGAAAGCCGCGGGAATCTAGCGGTCGCGTAACCGCGCGGCCCTGGCCCGCATCGAAGCGGCCGTGGAGCGTTACAACGTCATCGTGATCGGCGCGGGCTCGGGCGGCCTCGTGGTCGCCGCGGGCGCCGCGGGTCTCGGCGCCCGGGTCGCCCTCGTCGAGAAACACAAGATGGGGGGCGACTGCCTCAACTACGGCTGCGTCCCGTCCAAGGCGCTGCTTCGTGCGGCCAAGGCCGCGCAGGAAGCGCGCGAGGCGCACCGCTTCGGGGTCCGCGGCGTCGCCGACCCGGGGCCGCAGGACGCGAAGACGGTGATGGACTGGGTTCGCGCCTGCCAGGCGAAGATCGCGCCGCACGATTCGGTCGAGCGTTTCACGGGCCTGGGCGTCGAGGTCTTCCTCGGCGCGGGCCGCCTGAGGAACTCCCACGAGGTCGAGGTCGACGGAAAGACGCTCTGGGGCCGCCACGTCGTGATCGCGACCGGCTCGCGCGCCTTCATTCCCGAGACGCCGGGGCTGAAGGAGGCGGGATTCCTCACGAACGAGACGGTCTTCGACGTCGAGACGCTCCCCGGACATCTCGTCGTCTTCGGCGGCGGCCCGATCGGCTGCGAGCTGGGCCAGGCGTTCCGCCGTCTCGGCTCGAAGGTCACGATCCTCTCCTCGCGGGAGCACGTGGTGCCGAAGGAAGACCCCGACGTCGCCGCGGTCCTCGCGAAGCGCCTGCGCGCCGAAGGGATCGAGATCCTCGACAAGGCGAAGGCCGATCGCGTGGAGCTTCGCGACGGGAAGAAGATCGTCCACGTCGCGGGGCGTGAGCTCGCGTGCGACGCGATCCTCGTCTCGGCGGGGCGCCGCGCGGTCGTCGACGGGCTCGGCCTCGACGCCGCGGGGGTCGCGCACGACGGCCGCGGCGTGACCATCGACGCGAATTGCCGCACCAACGTCCCGAACGTCTGGGCGGTCGGCGACGTCGCCGGCCCCTTCCAGTTCACCCACTGGGCCGGTCACCAGGCGCGCGTGGTGATCCAGAACATCCTCTTCCCGGTGAAGGCGAAGTTCGATGCCGACAACCTCCCTTGGACGACCTTCACCGACCCCGAGATCGCGCACGTCGGCCTCAACGAGAGCGAAGCGAAACGTCGCGACGTCGAACACGTCGTCGTGAGCTCGGACTTCGGCCACAACGACCGCGCGATCTGCGACGGCACCGACGCGGACCACTTCGCGAAGGTGATCGCGACCCCGAAGGGGAAGATCCTCGGCGCCACGATCGTCCATCCCCACGCGGGGGACCTCCTCGCGGAGCTCGTCCTCGCCAAGAAACACGGCATCTCCCTGTCGAAGCTGTCGGGGACGATCCACGCCTACCCGACGCTGTCGGAGATCGGCCGCGCGCTCGGCGACGCCTACCGCCGGACGACCCTCACGCCGGGCACGAAGGCGAGGCTCACGAAGGTGTACGCATGGCTTCGCCGGTGAACCGGACGAAACTCGTCGTCGGGATCGTCGCGGTCGCCGCGGCGATCGTCGCGATCCGCTTCCTCCCGGTGGCCGCGTGGCTGACGTCGTTCCAGGAGTGGGTGAAGGGGTTCGGCGTCTGGGGGGTCGCCCTCTACGCGCTGGTCTACGCGGCGTGCACCGTCGCGTTCATCCCCGGCTCGATCCTCACCCTGGGCGCCGGCGCGATCTTCGGTCTCGCGCAGGGGTTCCTCGCGGTGATCGTCGGCGCGTCGCTGGGGGCGACGTTGTCGTTCTTTCTGGCGCGCGGCGTCCTGCGCGAC
>DASVAW010000012.1 GCA_036376135.1 Candidatus Polarisedimenticolaceae bacterium
GCCGAACGCCTGCGGGTCGCGCACGGCGAGATCGGCCAGGATCTTCCGATCGAGGCCGACGCCGGCGACCTTGAGCGCGTGCATCAGGGTCGAGTACGACATGTCGTGCAGGCGCGCGGCCGCGTTGATCCGGATGATCCACAGACGCCGGAAATCGCGCTTGCGCTTGCGGCGATCGCGGAACGCGAAGCGCAGCGAGCGCTCCACCTGCTGCTTGGCGATGCGGTAGAGCTTCGATTTGGCGAGGTAATAACCCTTCGCGCGGCGAAGGATCTTCTTCCGCTTCAGACGACGCTTGTTGCCGCGTTTGACTCTCGGCATCGGGACTCCTCGCAGGCCGTCGGAGCGTCGAGGCTCCGCTCGGCGGGAAAAGGCGCGGCTACCCCTTGTAGGGGAGCATCCGCTCGACGGTTTTCTGGTCCGCCTTCGAGACGAGGGCGGGCATGTCGAGGCCGCGCTTCCGCTTGGTGGACTTCTTGGTCAGGATGTGGCTCTTGTAAGCCTTGGAACGCTTGATCTTCCCGCCGGCGGTCTTCTTGAAACGCTTGGCCGCTCCGCGGTGGGTCTTGAGCTTGGGCATGGTGGTCTCCGGCTCCTTACCTTACTAGACGTCGTTCGATCGCGAGGCGATCGCGGCCGCGGCCTGCTCGAGGAACGCCTCGAGCGGGGACGAGCCCTGGTCTCCCGCCGTGCGGGAGCGTACGGACACGGTGGCCTGGGCCGCCTCGCGGTCGCCCAGCACGAGCATGAACGGGATCTTGGCGATCTGCGCCTCGCGGATCTTGGCGCCGATCTTCTCGCTGCGGTCGTCCAGGCGCGCGCGTAGCCCCGCCTTCAGGCACGCGGCGCGCACCTGCGCCCCGTAGTCGTTGATGCGGTCGGTGATCGGCAGGATGCGCACCTGCTCGGGGGCGAGCCACAGGGGGAACGCCCCCGCGTAGTGCTCGATCAGGATGGCGATGAAACGCTCGAACGAGCCGTTCACCGCCCGGTGGATCACGACGGGCCGGTGCGGGGCGTTGTCCTCGCCGACGTATTCCAGGCCGAACCGCTCGCCGGCGGCGTAGTCGAGCTGGATGGTGCCCAGCTGCCACTTGCGGCCGAGGGAGTCGGCGACGTCGAAGTCGATCTTCGGCCCGTAGAAGGCGCCGTCCCCGGGCTTGAGCTCGTAGGCCAGCCCCGTCGCCTCCAGCGCGGCGCGCAGCGCCCCCTCCGCGCGGTCCCACATCGCGTCGTCGCCGATCCGCTCCGGGGGGCGTGTCGCGAACTTCAGGGTCGCCTTGAGCCCGAAGGTCGCGTAGTACCCGAGGATGAAGTCGGTCAGCCGTTTCACCTCGTCGGCGATCTGGTCGGGACGCAGGTAGATGTGGCAGTCGTCCTGCTGGAACTGCCGCACCCGGGTGAGCCCCGACAACGCCCCGGAGACCTCGTTCCGGTGCAGCACGTCGTAGGTCGTGTACCGGATCGGCAGCTCGCGATAGGAGTGGGTCTTCGACGCGTAGTAGACGTGGTGCGAGGGGCAGTTCATCGGCTTGAGCGAGAAGTCGTGCTCGCCGGACTCGTTGTCGAGGACCAGGAACATGTTCTCGCGGTACTTGCCCCAGTGACCCGAAAGCTCCCACAACTTGCGGTTGTAGAGCAGGGGAGTCTTGATCTCGCGGTACCCCTCGAGCTGCAGGTCGCGCATGAACGTGTTGAGCACGTTGTAGACGGTCGTTCCGCGCTCCGTCCAGAACGCCGCCCCCGGCGCGAACGGATGGAACATGAAGAGGTCGAGCTCCTTCCCGAGCTTACGGTGGTCGCGACGCCGCGCCTCCTCCAGCAGGTGAAGGTACGCGTCGAGCTCGGCCTGCGTGAAGAACGCGGTGCCGTAGATGCGCTGCAGCATCTTGTTCTTCTCGTCACCGAGCCAGTAGGCGCCGGCGACGGAGAGGAGCTTGAACGCGCCGAGTCGTCCGGTGGAGGGAACGTGCGGGCCGCGGCAGAAGTCGGTCCACGTGCCCTGCCGGTAGATCGAGACCGTGTCGTCCCCCTTCGTCGTGGCGAAGTAGATCTTGTAGGGCTCGCCCTCGTTCTCGAAGAACCGGATCGCCTCGTCCTTCGGGAGGTCGATGCGCTCGATCGGCAGGTCGCGGGCCACGATCTCCTTCACCCGGGCCTCGATCGTCTCGAGGTCGGCGTCGGTGAAGGGGGTGTCGCGGTCGAAGTCGTAATAGAAGCCGTTCTCGATGACGGGACCCTGGCCGATCCTGGTCCCCGGGAACAGCTCCTGGACCGCCTGGGCGGTGGCGTGGGCGGTGGAGTGCCGAAGGACGTGAAGGGCGTCGGGGTCGCCGGGGGTCACGATCGCGACGGAGGCGCCGTCGGGGAGGGGACGCCGCAGGTCGGCGAGCGCGCCGTCCACCCGGGCGACGACGGCGTCCTTGGCGAGGCGGCGACCGATCGAGGCCGCAAGGTCGGCGGCGGTCGACCCGGAGGGGAGCTCCCGCTGGCTTCCGTCGGGAAGCTTGACCCGGATCGAGGCGGCCGTTTCGGGCATCCGTCCCAAAGCCTCTGGTAGGCGCGGGCGGTTTCGAACCGCCGACCTCTACCGTGTCAAGGTAGCGCTCTACCCCTGAGCTACGCGCCTGGATAGGGGTCCCCGGACGGCTTTCGGCCGCGAGGACCGGCGGAAGGTAGCACGCGACCCAAAGGGTGTCAACGAAAGGGGTTGCACCCGCTTGAATCCGTCCGAGCGTTTCGCTACTCTCCCCCGTCCAAGCGGCGCGAGATTGGCCCTCCGGCCCCGGAGACCCCGAATCCCATGCTCATCGTGATGAAAAAGGGGAGCACGCACGCGGATCACGACCGCGTCGTCCGGGTGATCGAAGAGTTGGGATTCCGGGCGCACTCCATCCCGGGGGCCGAGCGGACCGCGATCGGGATCACGGGGAACTCCGGGCCGCTCGATCCGACGATCTTCGAGATCCTCCCCGGGGTCGCCCAGGCGGTCCCGGTGACCCGTCCGTTCAAGCTCGTCAGCAAGGAGGTCAAGCCCGACCCGACCCTCGTCCGTGTGGGGAGCCTCGAGATCGGAGGAGGCGCCTTCCAGATCGCGGCGGGCCCGTGCGCGGTCGAGCGGGAGGAGACCTACCTCGCCTGCGCCCACGTCGTGAAACAAGCCGGGGCGACGATGCTGCGCGGCGGGGCGTTCAAGCCGAGGACCAGCCCCTACTCCTTCCAGGGGCTCGGCAAGGAAGGGCTGCGGATCCTCGCCCGCGCGCGTCAGGAGACCGGCCTTCCCGTCGTCACCGAGGCGGTGGACGAGGCCTCGCTCGACCTCGTCGAGGAATACGCCGACGTCATCCAGATCGGCGCGCGGAACATGCAGAACTACTCGCTGCTCCGCCGCGCGGGGCGGGCGCGGAAGCCCGTCTTCCTCAAGCGGGGGATGTCGGCGAACCTCGAGGACTTCCTCATGTCCGCGGAGTACGTGCTCAGCGAGGGGAACTACCAGCTCATCCTCTGCGAGCGCGGCATCCGGACCTTCTCGAACCACAGCCGTTTCACCCTCGACCTCTCGGTGATCCCTTCGGTGCGCGCGCTGTCGCACCTTCCGATCTTCGTCGACCCCAGCCACGGGACGGGGATGCGCGATCGCGTGCCGTCCATGGCGCGGGCGGGGCTCGCGGCGGGAGCCGACGGGCTGATGATCGAGGTCCATCCCGAGCCGGCCCGCGCGCTCTCCGACGGGCCCCAGGCGATGCTGCCGGACGCGTTCGCGGATCTCGTCCGCGAATTGCGCCTGCTGGCGCCCCTGGTCGAGCGACGGATGGAGCCCGTCGCATGATCCGATTCTCCGCGGGCGACGTCGCCGTGACGGTGCTCGACGGGGGAGCCGTTCGGCTCGACGGCGGGGCGATGTTCGGCGTCGTCCCCAAGCCGCTCTGGGAGCGGCACCGGGCCCCGGACGATCGCAACCGGATCCGCCTCGGGATGAACGTCCTCCTCGTGGAGGACGGGCGCCGGCGCTGGCTCGTGGACACCGGCGCCGGAACCAAGGAGGACGCGAAGTTCCGCGACATCTACGGCCTCGAGCCGAAAACGGCGCAGGAGCTTCTCGCCCCCGCCGGGCTCGTCCCCGAGGACATCGACGTCGTGGTGAACTCGCATCTCCACTTCGACCACGCCGGCGGGAACACGGCGCGCGACGCGCGCGGGGACGTCGTGAGCGCCTTCCCGAACGCGCGGTTCGTCGTGCAGCGCGGCGAGCTCGAGTTCGCACGCTGGGACAACGAGCGCATCCGCGCGTCGTATCTGGCCGACAACTTCGACCCGATCGACCGCGACGGCCGCTTCGACCTCGTGGAGGGGGACGTCGCGCTCGGCCCGCACCTGAGCGTCGAGCGCGCTCCCGGCCACGTGCCGAACCTGCACGTCGTGGTGGTGGACGGGGGAGCGCGCAAGGTCTGTTTTCTCGCCGACCTCGTCCCGACCGCGACCCACGTCCCGTACCCGTGGATCATGGGGTACGACCTCGAGCCGCTCGAGACCCTCGCCTCGAAGAAGCGCCTGCTCCCCCGGGCGGTGCGTGAAGGCTGGATCCTGGTGTTCGAACACGACGCCGACCTGCCGGTTGGGGTCCTCGAGGAGAAGGGCGGGAGACTCTCCGCCCGCCCCTTCGAACCGGAGGCTTGACGTGGAAGCGATCCTCGCCCTCGAAGACGGCCGGGTGTTCCGCGGGCGCGCGTTCGGCGCGCTCGGGGAGCGCACGGGGGAGGTGGTCTTCAACACCTCGATGACCGGGTACCAGGAGATCCTCAGCGATCCGTCGTACCGCGGCCAGATCGTGACCATGACCTGCCCCGAGATCGGCAACGTCGGCACGAACGTGCTCGACGACGAATCGAACGTCCCGCAGGTCGAAGGGTTCGTCGTCCGCGAGTTGTCCGAGCAGGCCTCCAACTGGCGGGCGACGCAGTCGCTCCACGAACACCTCCGGCAGCAGAAGATCCCCGGCATCGCCGAGGTCGACACCCGGGCGATCACGCGGCACCTGCGCACGCGCGGCGCGATGCGAGGCATCGTCTCGACTTCGGAACGCGACGTGGACACGCTCGTGCGCAAGGCCCGCGAGTCCCCCCGCCTCGGGGAGATCGATCTCGTCGGCCTCGTCACCTGCCCCGCGCCGTACGCGTGGAGCGCGCCGCGGGACGAACGATGGGCGGCGCCGTTCGGGATGGGCGACACCTCGAACCGACTGCGCTGCGTCGCGTACGACTTCGGCGCCAAACGGAACATCTTCCGGCTGCTGCACGAGTCCGGCTTCGACGTGACCGTGGTCCCGGCGACGACCTCCGCGGCGGACGCGCTGGCGCTCGCGCCCGACGCGGTGTTCCTGTCGAACGGGCCGGGGGACCCCGCGGCCGCGACGACGGCGATCGAGGCGGTGCGCGGTCTCGTGGGGAAGGTCCCGATGTTCGGAATCTGCCTCGGCCACCAGATCGCGGCCCTCGCCGTCGGGGCGACGACCTTCAAGCTGAAGTTCGGGCATCGCGGCGCCAACCACCCGGTGAAGGACCTTCGCACCGGAAAGGTCGCGGTGACCTCGCAGAACCACGGGTACGCCGTGGCCCCCGAGACGCTGCCGAAGTCGATCGAGGTCACCCACCTCAATCTCAACGACGGCACCTGCGAGGGATTCCTCGATCGCGACGCGAGGCTCCTGGCGGTGCAGTACCACCCGGAGTCGTCCCCGGGTCCCCACGACTCGCTCTCGCTCTTCCGGGAGTTCCGGGCGATGGCCGCCACGGAGGAGGTGCGATGACCGACTGGAAGTCCTCGCTGCGCTCGGACCCGACGCCGTGGCTGCTCGAGACCGCGTGCGCGCCGATCCGCTACCGCGTCCTCACCGAGCTCCTCGACCGGCCGAAGGACCACCCCGACGTCCTGAAGGTGCGCCAGGAGATTCTCGCCTACGCTCCGGCGACCAAGCTCCAGCGCACGCAGCGCAAGGACGGGACCTGGGGCGGCCGCATCGCGGCGGGGGATCCCAAGAAGGCGGAGGCCTCCCTCGAGAACGCGCTGAGCCAGCTCTACGAGATGGGCTGGACGCGCGACACGAAGCCGGTGAAGGCGGCGGCCGCGGTCCTCCGCTCCTACCTGACCCAGAAGCGCGACCTGAAGTTCTTCGAGTTCCAGAAGGTGGTCAAGGCGGACGAGCGCCGCGAGCGCTACTACCGCGTCCACCTGCGGATCCTCGCGCTGGGCCTGCTCCTGCGCGGCGGCTACCAGGACGACAAGAGCCGGCAGCTGGTCCTCGAGCTGCTCGAGTCGGTCGCGGGGTTCGTGGACGATCCCGTCTCGCGCAACCCGACGGAGGAGATCGGCGCGAGCCACCCGCTCATCCGCGCCTCGGCGTGGAAACGCGACTACCCCTACGTGCCCGACCAGCACATCTGGACCGTCTTCGCGCAGTCGCCCTGGCTTCTCGACGGCGAGCTCGCGAAGGTCCGCCTCAAGAAGGTCTCCGACTACGTGATGGCGGACACCTACCAGCGCCTCGCCCCGGACGTCGGTCTCGTGCGCACGGCGAAGGGGGCGTTCGTGAAGGGCGGGGGAATCCGCATCCGCCCGGTGGACTGGTACCCCAAGCACGGCCACCTCGACGAGCTCCTCTACAACATGGAGATCTACGCGAGGCTGGGGCTTCTCAACCGCTACCCCTCGATGATGGGCCACCTGGAGTGGCTGCACGCGCAGCAGACCAAGGAAGGGCGCTGGAACGTTCCCGCGAAGGCGATGAACGAGTCGAGCCGCTGGACCGCGCTGATGCGCCTCGAGAAGGACTGGCGCAGCCCGGCGAGGAAGGAGGCCGATCTCACCTTCCGGATCCTGCTGATCCTGAAGTACCAGTGGGAGCGGCAGATCCGGATGCTCGATCGGCGCGAGGACGCGTACCCGATCTGAGCGGTCAGGCCTGTCCCTTCACCTTCGCGAACAACATCCGCCCCGACGCGGTCTGCGTCGCACCGGTGATCGCCACCTCGACCTCGGAGCCGACGCGGTCCGCCGCGTCGACGACGACGATCATGGTGCCGTCGTCGAGGTAGCCGACCCCCTGTCCGGGCTCCTTGCCTTCGCGCACGATCAGGAGCGACAGCGTCTCGCCGGGCGCCGCGGCCCCGCGCATCGACTGCGCGATCTCGTGCACGTTGACCACGCGCGCGCCGTGGAGCGACGCGACCTTCACGAGGTTGAAGTCGGTCGTCACGAGCGCGGCTCCGGTGCGGCCGGCGGCGGCGATCAGTCGGTCGTCCACCGGGGTCGTGTCGGCGGGGTCGGACTCCAGGATGCGCAGCGCCAGGCCGGGGATCGCGCGCAGGCGCTCGAGCGCTTCCAGTCCGCGTCGTCCGCGGGCGCGCCGTGCGGGATCCTCGGAGTCGGCGACCTGCTGCAGCTCGCGCAGCACGAACGAAGGGACGATCCAGGGACCCGGCGCGATCCCGGACTTCGCGAGGTCCACGATGCGACCGTCGATGATCGCGGAGGTGTCGAGGAGGAGCGACCCTTCCTCGCGCTCGGGGGGCTGGACGACGGAGGCCGCCGCCGGAGCCAAGGAGCGCGATCGCGCCCACGCGGCGCCGCACGCCGCGCCCACCCAGATCGCGATCGCATACGCGAACGGGCGCGCAGGGGGCATCAGCGGAATCGCGCGGAGCGTCATCGAGAAGGCGAGGCCGCCCACGATCGCTCCCATCGCACCCGCGCCGATCGCGCGGGGGTTGCCGCGGCGCACGATCCCTTCCCCGAGCACGGCGGTGAGCCCGACCAGGAGGCCGAAGAGCAGGTTCGGGAGCTCGCCGGTGAGCCGCGGGCCCAGGGGAGCGAGCGGACGGCTCGCCAGCGCCGCGACCGCGATCGCGAAGATGAGGACGCCGCGTACGATCCAGCCCTGCATCCGGCCTCCTTGACGCCTCAAGCCCCGCCGACGGCGTCGAGGGCTTCGAGGAGATGGCGGACCGGGAGCAGGTCCAGTCCCGCCGGGACGACCGCCGTGGCGGCGGAGTAGGGGACGACGGCGGAGGTGAACCCGAGCCGGGCCGCCTCCTTGAGCCGGGCCTCGACGCGCGAGACCGAGCGGATCTCGCCCGTGAGCCCGAGCTCGCCGAAGACGACGCGATGCCTGGAGATCGCGCGGCGCGTCAGGCTCGAGACCGCCGACAACGCGATCGCGAGATCGGCCGCGGGCTCCGCGACCTCGATGCCGCCGGGGACGTTCACGAAGACGTCGCGCGCGGCGACGTCGAGGCCGGCGCGCCTTCCGAGGACCGCGAGGATGAGCGCGAGCCGGCCGGCGTCGATCCCGAGGGCCGTGCGACGGGGATTCCCCTGCGCGGGCTCGCCGACGAGCGCCTGCACCTCGACGAGCAGCGCGCGCGACCCTTCGATCGCGGGGAGGACCGTCGAGCCCGGGGCCGCGTCGGGGCGCTCGGCGAGGAACACTTCGCTCGGGTTGTCGACGGCGCGCAGTCCTTCGTCGGTCATCGCGAAGACCCCCAGCTCGTCGGCGGGGCCGAAGCGGTTCTTCACGGCGCGAAGGATGCGGTGCGCGTGATGGCGGTCTCCCTCGAACTGCAGGATCGTGTCGACGACGTGCTCGAGGGTGCGGGGCCCGGCGATCGTGCCGTCCTTGGTGACGTGCCCGACGAGGACGACGGGGACCCCCTCCGCCTTCGCGAAGGTCACGAATCGGGAGGCCGCCTCGCGCACCTGGCCGACCGACCCCGCGACCGACGCCAGCTCCGCGCAGCGCACCGCCTGGATCGAATCGACGATCACCGCGCGCGCGCGGGCGTCGCGGGAGGCGGCGATCGCGGCGTCGACGTCGGTTTCGGCGAGGACGCGCAGCTTCGAGGAGCGCACCCCCAGGCGCTCTCCGCGCAGGCGCAGCTGGGTGGCGGACTCCTCGGCGGAGACGTAGACGACCTCGCGGCCGTCCTCGGCGAGCCTGGACGCCACCTGGAGGAGGATCGTGCTCTTGCCGATCCCGGGCTCGCCGCCGAGCAGGATCACGGCACCCGGAACGAGGCCGCCCCCGAGGACCCGATCGAACTCCGCGATTCCCGTCGAGGTGCGATCGGACTCGGCGCGGGGGAGATCCGGCCAGGGGGTCGCGGGGAGGGCCGGCGCCCGCGTCCGCGCGGACGCCGGTCCGACGGTCTCCTCGACGAGCGATCCCCACGCCTCGCACTCGGGGCAGCGCCCGAGCCATTTCGGGGCGCGGTAGCCGCACTGCTGGCAGACGTGCGCCGTCCGCGGGAGCGCCACGATCTCCGTTCCCCTAGCCGTCGCGCCATTCGGGGTTCACGAAGGCGGTGAACTCCCGGATGAAATGGAGGTCGACGGTTCCCGTGGGGCCGTTGCGCTGCTTGGCGATGATCAGCTCCGCGCGGCCGCGCAGATCGGGGTCGTCTTTCTTGTAGACCTCCTCGCGGAACAGGAAGAGGACGACGTCGGCGTCCTGCTCGATCGCGCCCGACTCGCGCAAGTCGGAAAGCTGGGGACGCTTGTCCCCGGTTCCGCGCTGCTCGGGGGCCCGCGACAGCTGCGAGAGGGCGACGACGGGGACGCGAAGCTCCTTCGCGATCTCCTTCAGCGACCGCGAGATGTCGGAGATCTCCTGCTGCCGGCTCTCGTAGCGCCCCCGGCCGCGCATCAGCTGCAGGTAGTCCACGACGAGGAGGTCGAGGCCGCGCTCGAGCTTCAGACGGCGCGCCTTCGCCCGCATCTCCATGATCCCGATCCCCGGGGTGTCGTCGATGAAGACCGGGGCCTCGGCGAGGCGGCCGTAGACCTTGATGATCCGCTGCCAGTCTTCCTTCCCGATCCGCCCCGTGCGCAGGCGGTGGTTGTCGATCTTCGCCTCGCAGCACAACATGCGCTGGAACAGCTGCGTGTGCGACATCTCGAGCGAGAAGACCCCGACGGTGCGCCCGTGGTGGAGCGCGACGTGCGCGGCGAGGTTGAGCGCGAGGCTGGTCTTCCCCATCGCGGGGCGGGCGGCGAGGATCACGAGGTCGGTGGGCTGGAGCCCCGCGGTCATCTCGTCGAGCTGGAGGTAACCGGTCGGAAGGCCGGTGACGAGCTCCCCCTGCCGGGTGAGCTCCTCGATCGTCTTGAGGCTCTGCTCCGCGACGACCTTCAGCGGGATGAACCCCGCGCGAAGGCGCTCCTCCGACACGCGGAAGATCGCCTTCTCGGCCTCGTCGAGGACCTGGTCGGAGCCTCCGTCGCCGCGCCGCGCCGCGTCGAGGATCTGCTGCGCGGCGCCGATGAGCTCGCGCAGCACCGAGCGGTCCTTGACGAGCTTCGCGTAGTGCTCGACGTTCGCCGACCGCGCGAAGCCGTCGACGAGGGACGCGAGGTAGGCGACGCCGCCGACCGCCTCGAGGTCCCGCTGGGACTCGAGCTCGGAGCGGACGGTGACGAGGTCGATCGCGGCCCCGCGCTCGCTCAGGCTCTCGAAGGCGCGGAAGATCTTCTGGTGGCGGACGGAGTAGAACGACTCGTGACGCAGGACCTCCTGCGCCTTGTGCAGCTGGCGGTTGTCCAGCAGCACCGCCGCGAGGACCGAGCGCTCCGCCTCCTCGGCGTGGGGGAGCGCGTCCGTGGGTGCGTCGATCGCCATCGCCACCGCTTGAAAATGGAAAAGCGCCGGACCCCCGGCGCGCGCGGACTATACCACGCCGCGCGCCGGACCCCGGGTCGGTGTACATTCCTCCGGACCGCGTCCCTGTAATCGACGGATCGGGGTCTCGAGACGCGGGGGAGAGTCCATTCGATGCGGATCGTCCGTCCGGCCCTGATGTTCCTCGCGGCGCTCGCCGCTCTTTCCGCGCCCGCCGCGGACAAGCCGAAGGTCGTCATCCTCGGCTTCGACGGTGCCGACGCGCACCTCGTCGAGAAGTGGATGGACGAAGGCAAGCTCCCGAACCTCGCCGCGCTGCGGGCGGAGGGGAGTTTCTCGCCGCTCCAGCCCACCAACCCGCCCCAGACCCCGGTCTCCTGGTCGTCGTTCGCGACGGGGTCGAACCCGGGGAAGACGGAGATCTTCGACTTCCTGAAACGCAAGCCGGAGGATTACCTCCCCGACTTCGCGATGAGCTCGGAGGGGAAGAAGCCCTTCCTGTTCGGCCGCCGCAACGGCGTCGCGGTCGGCGCGATCGCGGGAGGAGCGGTGGCGCTGCTGC
This sequence comes from Candidatus Polarisedimenticolaceae bacterium, assembly GCA_036376135.1. Taxonomy (NCBI): domain Bacteria; kingdom Pseudomonadati; phylum Acidobacteriota; class Candidatus Polarisedimenticolia; order Candidatus Polarisedimenticolales; family Candidatus Polarisedimenticolaceae; species Candidatus Polarisedimenticolaceae bacterium. Next base: position 11,232 of record DASVAW010000012.1, read on the forward strand.
TGGTGCTCGTGACGCTGCCGTTCCGGATGGGATGGGGGCTGCGCGTGGGCGTCGCGCTCCTGCTCGGTGCGGGGGCGGGTCTTCCGGCGGGGTTCGTCGCCACGCATTACGTTCCGTCGGAGGTCCCCGAAGCGATCAACAATCGCAAGGGGCAGACGATGTGGGAGCTGGCGAGCAAGGCCGGCAAGCGCGTGCAGGTGCTTCGCGTGCCCGCGACCTTCCCGGCAGAGCCCGTCGAGGGGAACATGATCTCCGGGCTCGGCGTGCCGGACATGCGCGGCCGCGTCGGAACGCCCTCGTTCTACACCTCGGACCCGACCTTCCAGCCGGGGGCCAACAACAACGAATTCAGCCTCGAGCTGATCCGGTTGCCGGCGCGGCGCGGCAAGATCCAGACCCGCCTCATCGGACCCGCCAACAAGCCGTTCTACGACTACGTGGTCGACCGCGAAACGGCGGCGGTCGCCGATCCCAAGGCGCGGAACGACGCACGGCGCAAGGTGCGGCAGGAGCTCGACGACGCGGAGATCCCGCGTCGCATCGACCTTCCCCTCACCGTCGACGCGGACGACAAGGGCGTCACCGTCTCCGTCTCCGGCCAGTCGCACCGCATCGAGCCCGGGCAGTGGAGCCCGTGGTTCATCCTCGACTTCCCGGTGAACTGGCTCGTGGACCGCGCCTCCCCGCTGCGCGGGATGGCGCGCTTCAAGCTCCTCAAGGTCGAGCCCGAAGTCGAGCTCTACCTTTCGCCGGTGGGCTTCCACCCCGACTGCCACCCGATCGCGCACTCGTGGCCGCCGGAATACGCGGGGGAGATCGCCAAGCGGTTCGGACTGTACAAGACGATCGGGTGGCCCGAGGACACCTGGTCCCTCCCCTCCGGGGTGGGGGACGAGACGTTGTTCCTCGAGGACATGTACTTCACCCTCGAGCAGGACGAGAAGATTCTCGAGGGCCTGCTCGGCGACCGGAAGGACGATCTCTACATCCAGATCTTCTACTTCACCGACCGCATCGGGCACCTGTTCTGGCGCTTCCTCGACGAGGGGCATCCGCAGTACGACCCGGAGAAAGCGGCGCGTTACGCCCCGGAGGTCCTCAAGGCCTACCAGCGTATGGACGAAATCGTCGGCAAGGCCCGGAAGCTCGCGGGCCCCGACGCGTTGTTCCTCGTCTGCTCGGACCACGGATTCTCGTCGTTCCGGCGCGGGCTCAACACCAACCGCTGGCTCATCGACAACGGGCTCATGGTGCTCAAGGGGCAGGGGAGCGGGCCGGCGACCCTCGAGAAGCTGTTCGACACCCGCGAGCTGTTCCAGGACGTGGACTGGTCGCGCACGAAGGCGTACGCGCTGGGCCTCGGGAGCATCTACGTGAACCTCGCCGGGCGCGAAAAGCAGGGAATCGTCCTTCCCGGCGCCGAGTACGAAGAGGTGCGACGCAAGATCAAGGAGGGGCTCGAGGCCATCGTCGATCCGGTCACCGGCGAGAAGCCGGTGGCGCGCGTGTTCACGCGTGAGGAGATGTACACGGGGTACGACTCCAACCTGATCCCCGACCTTCGCGCCGCGAACTCGCTGAACTACCGGGTCTCCTGGCAGACGACCCTCGGCGCCGCGCCGAAGGACCTGATCGAGAACAACGCGAGCCCCTGGTCGGGGGATCACTGCTCGAACCACCCCGACGACGTGCACGGGATCCTCTTCTCGAACCGCAAGCTCAACCGCGACAATCCCGCGATGATCGACATCGCCCCGACGGTGCTCCACACGCTGGGCGTGGAGGTCCCCGCGGCCATGGACGGGAAGCCGCTGCATTGAGAACCGCCCTCGCGGCGATGCTCGCGGCGCTCGCGCTCGGCCGGGCGTGGGGCGCGGACGCGGATCCCCCGCGCCTGCGCGCCATGCGGGGTGAGATCGAGCGTTTGCGAGGCGAGCTGGCGGAGCTGCGGACGCGCGAGTCGGGGCTGCTCGGGGAGGTGACGCGCCTGTCCGCCGAGCTCCGCCTGAAGCAGGCCGAGGCGGAGGAGGCCTTTGCCCGCCTCTCGGAGAACGAGCTCCGCCTCGCCGAACGCGACGCGGAGGTCACCCGTCTCGAAACCGCGCTCGCGCAGCGGCTTGGCTACCTCCGATTCCGGCTGCGCGAGATCTACAAGGCGGGACCGCACGGGGCGATCTCGCGCACCCTGAACACGAGCGGCGACGTCGTCGCGGCGGTGCGTTACGCGACGTGGCTCGGAGAGCGCGACGCGCGGCGCCTGCGGGAGTACCGGGAGCTGCGCACGCGCGCGGCGGCGGAGCGCGAGGCGCTCGCGAGCGAACGCGTGGCGCTGGCGGCGCTTCGGCTCGAGACCGACGCCGCGCGGCGCGCGCTCGAGTCCACGCGGGCCGAGCGCGCGAGACTTCTGGATTCGATCCGATCCGATCGGGAGAAACACCAGGCCGCGCTCGGGGAGCTCGAAGGGGCCTCCCGCGAGATCGGTCGCCTGGTCGCCGAGCTCGGTCGGGACGCGCCCACGCCGCGCCTGAACGTCGCGAAGTTCCGCGGGCTTCTCGACTGGCCGGCGCCCGGGCGGGTCGCGGTCCCCTTCGGGCCCCGGATCCACCCGAAATTCAAGACGACGGTCCCGCATCCCGGAGTCGAGCTGGCGGCGAACGAGGGGGACGACATCCGGGCGGTTTTCGAAGGCCGGGTCCTCTACGCCGCGAACCTGCAGGGGTACGGCCTCACCGCGATCCTCGACCACGGCGCGGGGGTCGTCTCGATCTACGCCCACGCCTCGGTCCTGCTCGTCTCCAAGGGGCAGGACGTCGGCCGCGGGGAACGGATCGGGAAGGTGGGGGACAGCGGCTCCCTCGAAGGACCCGGTTTGTACTTCGAGATCCGGGAGGCCGGAAAACCCGTCGATCCCGGAGTCTGGCTGCGCCGCAGATGAGATCCACGGCTTGAGTGCTTGCCGGGGGCTCCCGGCCTCGGTAACTTGAGTGGGACGACGACCCCGAAAGGGAAGGAGCGTTCATGGAGATGCCTCGCGGCCGCTGGGTGCTTCTGGCGATCTCGACCGTGGTCGTGCTGGGGGTGCTCGGCGGGGGGCTGGCGCTGCAGGCGGGAGCCGCCGACGGCGCCTATCGCCAGGTCCTCACCTTCTCCGAGGTCCTGTCGCTCGTTCTCGACAACTACGTGGACCCGGTCGAGCAGGAGGAGCTCCTCGAAGGCGCCTACGAGGGGCTTCTGGGCGGTCTGGACGACCGCGGCGCCTATCTCAGCTCCGCCGAGGTCGCCGAGTGGAAGAAGCCGGCGGGTGATCCGCTCGCGGAGGTCGGCCTGAGCGTCCTCAAGGCGGGCTCCGTCGTCCAGGTGGTGGCCGTGACGTCGGGCTCGCCGGCCGATCGCGCGGGAATCGAGGTCGGCGACCAGATCCGCCGCTTGGACGGGCGCCCGGTCCGGACCCTCTCGTGGGACCAGATCGTGCGACGCCTGCGCGGGGCGCCCGGAAGCTCGGTGCGCCTTTCGATCGTGCACCCCCGCGAGGGATTCAAGCGGCAGGACCTCGACCTCGCCCGCGCGTCGCTCACTCCGCCGGGGTACGACGTCGAGGTGGAGGCGGGCGTCGGGATCATCGCGGTTCGGGACCTCGCACGGGTAAAGGCCGACGCCCTGGAGGCCGACCTCAAGAAGATCCGGGCGCAGGGGGCGGCGCGGCTGCTCGTCGACCTGCGCAACGTCGCGGGGGGCTCGCCCCGCGACGTCGCTCCGATCGCCGGGTTGTTCGCGACCGGGCCCGCCTTCGTGCTGAAGGACAAGCAGGGGCGCTCCGTCGAGACCGTGACGGCGAAAGGCGACGGCGCCGCGTGGTCCGGCCCGGTCGCCGTGCTCGTCAACGGCGGCACCGCCGGTTCCGCCGAGGCGCTCGTGCGCTGGCTGCAGGGGCGCCGCGAGGCGAAGGTCTTCGGCGAGGGGACCTTCGGACTCGGCCCCGAGCCCAAGCTCGTGGAGCTTCCCGACGGCGGCGGGCTGCTGATCCCCGCGTACCTCTGGGAGACCACGGCGGGCAAGCGCTGGAGCGACGAGGGGATCAAGCCCGACACCGAAGTGCGCGCGGAGCTGAGGGCCGAAGGGAAACTCGTCGACGCGCTCGCGGAACAGCGGCGGCGCACGATCGAAGCCTGGAGCAAGGAAGGCGCGACCGCGGAAGCCAGGCCCAAGGCCGCCTGACGTGCTCGCGCGGCGACGCGCCCACCTCGACCGTGCACGCCTGAGGCGCCTCGCGGGCGCCGACGCCGCTCCCCCGGATCCGGACGTCGATGCGGTGCGCGAGCGCGCCGCGGACCTGCTCCGCGCCGACACCGTGACCGCGCATCTTCGCGAAGGGCTCGACCTCTACCTCGACGAAGCCTCCCGGGACGCCGACGCCGAGATCGCCGAGCGCGAGCGCCGGAGCGCGATCCCTTCGCCTTCGTTCGAGGGAGCGACGGCGGTGGCGGAGGATCCCGCGGAGCGGGCGCGCCTGAGGGGCGCGTGGGAGGCGTTCGAGCGCGCGGTGGAGCCGGCGCGGGCCGCCCGGGGCGAGCTGCGCGCCGACGCGGCGCGGCGGGCGGGAGCCCGGGACGTCGCGGAGTTGCGGGAGCGCACGCTCGCGGTCGACCTGCGCGCGGTGCTCGCGGAAGCCGAGCGCGTCGCGATCGCGCCTCTCGACGAGGCGGTGGCGCGGGCGGCTCGATCGGCCGCCGGAACGCCGGCCGCGACGCTCCCGAGGGTCGAGGGAGTCCTGCGCCGACTCGGGTCGGCGATGGGGGAGGACCCCGACGCGCGCGGACCTCGCGTGCTGGGGGGGTCGGAGTCCCTCTGGCGCACGGAAGCGATCGCTCCTCCGGGAGATCGCGCGACGGTGGTGCTGGGAACGCGGCGCGGCCTCGAGGGGTTCCTCGACGCGTTGGGGGCCTTCGGCGCGGCGGCACGCGCGACGGCGGTCTCGCGCGAGCGCGGGGCGGACGCGCTGGCGGGGGAGCACCCCGCGTGGGCGCGCGCCGCGGAGACGTTGTTCCGCAGGCTTCCGCTCGACGCGGGTTTCCGCGAGTTCGCGGGGATCCGGGAGGATCCGCTCCTCGAGGACCATGTCCGCCTGGAGGCCGCGGTGGCGCCGCGCCTGGCGTGGGCGGCGGCCTCGGTCGCGCTCGAGCGCGACCCGCCGGCGCGGGCCGCCGACGGCTTTCGTCGCGCGAGCGGACGGGAGCCCGACCCTTCGATTCGGGCGGCGGCGTGGGATCGTGATCCTCTCCCCGCAGCGGCCTGGCTCGGCGCGATGTGGGCCGTCCTGCTCGAGGAGCGCCTGCGGACGCGTTGGGGGCGGCGGTGGTCCGTCGCTCGCGGCGCATCGTCCTGGCTTCACGACGTGTGGCTCGCGGAGCCGGACTCCACCCCCGACGCGATGGCCCGCGAGGCCCAGGTCGGTACAATGACGGCGGATGCGGTGCTCGAGGCCTGTCGGCCTCCGCGACGCCTCTCGTGAAAGGACCCGCGTGCTGATCGTGGCGCTGCTCCTCGCGGCCGGGACCGTGCCTCCCGCCGCCCCCGTCGCCCACTCCGCCAACGCGCCCGGCAAGGTGGAGAACACGGTCCTGCGTCGCGGCGACGCGTACGGATGGCTCATCCAGGCGCGCATGTCGCTGCAGAGGGGGCGCTCCCTCGACGTCGTGCGCGCGGTCCAGGAAGCGACGACGCTGCTCCCGGCCGACGCGGATCTGAAGGCCGAGGGATCGGCGCTCCTGCTCGGAGCGGGGCGCCGCGAGGCCGCCGAAGCGATGGCGCGGGAAGCCCTCGCCGCGAAGCCGCGCCAGGCCACGGCGCTTCGCGTCCTCGCCGACCTCTCGGCGAACCGCGCGATCGCCAACGGCGACACGGCCGCGAGGGACGAAGCGATCGCCCTTTACGACCGGCTCGCCGCGGAGCCGCAGGCCGACGACGGCTTCCAGAACATGGCGGCCCGCCTGAAGCTCCAGGCGGGGGACGCCGCGGGCGCGGTCGCGATGGCGCGACGGGCCGCCACGGCCCGGCCGGGAGACCCCATCAGCGCGGGCTTGCTCGCGGAAGCGCTCGCCGCCGAGGGGAAGAACGGGGAGGCGGTCGAGGCGATCGGGGCGTGGATCGCCCAGAACCCCGACGAGCCGTTCCTGATGCCCCGCTTCCAGGACCTGGTACGCCGCACCGGCGAGTGGGAGCGGGCGCTCCCCACGCTCGACGCGGTCCTCGCGGCCACCCCCGACGACCGCGAGGTCCTCGCCTTCCGGGGAGAGGCGCGCGCGAAGGTCGGACGGTACGCCGAGGCGATCGAGGACCTGGAGGTGGCGGCGAAGGGACCGGACGCGGGGGCCTACGCGAAGTTCCAGCTGGCGTCGGCCTACGTCTCGGTGAAGCGGCTCGCGGAGGCGGCGGAGCTCGCCACCGCGCTCGCCGCCGAAGGCGGGGACAACCCGGTCCCCTTCCTGCTCGCGGCCGAGGTCGCGGGAATGCGCGGCGACGATGCCGGCGCCGCCGAGGCTTGGGGGCTCGCGCTCGAGAGGTACGCGGCGCGCGGCCCGCAGGCCGCGGATCGGCGGGACGAGTGCCGCCTGCGCCGGGCCGCCGCGCTTCGCGCGATCGAACGGTACGACGAGGCGGAGCGCACGCTCGCGGAGCTCGAAGCCCCCGACACGCCCGACGCGATCGAGGCGAGAGCGCAGCTCGCGCTCGATCGGGGCGATGACGCCGCGGCCGCGCCGCTGGCGGCGTCCCTGCGGGCGAAGGGGGAGGCGGCGACCGCGGCGGCGATCGAGGCCCGCTCGCTCGCCCGCGCCAAGGACGTCGCGGGCGCGACGGCGCGTTGGCGCGAGGTGATCGCCGCCTACGGGAACCGCGCCCGCGCGCAGGCGGCGTTCGCGCTGCGCGAGGCTGGGTTCGCGAAGGAGGGAGAGGCGCTCCTGCGCGAGTGGACGTTGGCCGCCCCGGAAGACGCGGAGGCGCGATTCCGGCTCGGCTCGTTCCTCGAGCGGGAGGGGCGTTTCACCGCGGCGGAATCGGAGCTTCGCGAGGCGATCCGCCTCGCCCCGACCGACCCCGAGGCGTTGAATTACCTGGGCTACAGCCTGATCGACCGCAACGAGCGCGTGGAGGAGGGGCTTGCGCTCGTGCGCCGCGCCCTCGCGGTCGATCCCCACAACGGCGGATTCCTCGACTCGCTCGGCTGGGGCTTGTTCCGCCTCGGGCGCGCCGCGGAGGCGCGCGAGCCGATGGAGCGGGCGGCCGCGGAGTTTCCGTTCGACGCGACCGTGCTCGACCACCTCGGCGACGTCTACCGCAAGCTCGGCGAGGTCGGAAAGGCCCGCGACGCGTGGAAGCGCGCCCTCGAGTCGCGCCCCGACGACCCCGCTCCCATCCGCAAGAAACTCGACAGCGTGCGCGTGCCGGGAGCGCATTGAGGGCGGGCCGCGTCGCGCTCGCCGCGCTCGCCGCCTCGCTGGTGTCGGCGTGCGCCCCGCGGTCGGGCGCTCCCTCCGTGCGACCGGACGCTCCCGACGCCGTGGGCCTCTACCGGGCCGCGGCGACGGAGACGGGGGGCCGCACGTCGCGTTTCCGGCTGTGGGTCCACGCCGCGCGTCCGGACCGGCTGCACCTCGAGGTGCTCCCTCCGGTCGGGGGGACCGCCTTCATCCTCGATGCCGGAGGGGATGCGGTCGCCGCCTCGTGGGTGGAGGATCGCGTGGCCCTGACCGGCCCCGCCGACGCCGCGTCGATGGGGCGGCTGATCGGGATCCCGATCGACGCCCGCGGATGGGTGTCGACGATCCTCGACGGGGCCGGGGCGGATGGGGTGACGATCGAGCGGCGGGGCGAGCCCGGCTCCCTTCCCGTCTCGCTCACCCTGCGGCGCGAGGGGCTCGAGGTCCGGCTCGAGCGTCGCGAGGTCCGCCGCGCCGCGGGAGAGGTGGGGAACGGCCTCCCGCCCGCGGGATTCGCGGTGCACCCGATCTCGGCGATGGAGGGGCCGTCCCTGCTGGATTCCCTTCTCGCCTCCCCCCCGGAAGGGGAGCGCTGATGCGCGTGGGATGCCCGGCGAAGGTCAACCTCCATCTCGAGGTGCTCGGCCGGAGATCGGACGGATTCCACGAGTTGCGCACGCTCCTCCAGACGATCGACCTCTGGGATTTCCTCGACGCCGAGCCGGACACCGACCTGTCGATGACCTGCGACGACCCCGCGCTCCCGTGCGACGACTCGAACCTCGTGCTTCGCGCCGCCCGGCGGCTCCGGGAACGGCTCGGCCCGGGACCCGGCGCCCGGCTCCGTTTGCGGAAGGGGATCCCGGCGGGGGGAGGGCTCGGCGGGGGAAGCTCGGACGCCGCGGGAGCCCTGCTGTTGCTCGATCGCCTTTGGGAGGGCGGGCTGCCGCGCGAGGCGCTGGCCGAGCTCGCCGCCGGGGTTGGATCCGACTGCCCCTTCTTCCTCTGGGGGGGGACGGCGATCGGCACCGGGCGGGGCGAGCGGATCGAGCCTCTCACCCCGGGACCGACCCGCGACCTCGTCCTGGGCTTTCCCCCGTACGGGATCCCGACGGCGGAGGTCTACCGGCGCTTCGCGGCGTTGACACCCCCCGCGGGTGGTGTTACGGTGCCGGCTCTTTTGACTAAGTGCTCTCCGGTGAAAGACTTCGGAGCCGCGCGCAACGATCTGGAACGCGCGGTGCTCGAGGGCTGGCCGGAGTTGGGGGCGTTTCGCGCGCGCTTGCTCGTCGAAGGCGCGCGACTCGCTCTGGTCAGCGGCAGCGGCTCGACGGTGTTCGGCCTCTTCGACGACGCGTCCGCGGCGATTCGCGCGGCCGCGAACGCCGCGGGGGCCTTCCCGTCGTGGCGGGTCGGAACGTCGCGAACGGTCGCTCGGGGCGTGGGCTTCGAGCCGGAGTCGTCTTAAGCCTGGGGGGGCGACGGATGACGGTGACGGACGTGAAGGTGTTCCCGGTCGCGGAAGACAAGCTCAAGGCGTTCGCGTCGGTCGTCTTCGACGACTGCTTCGTCGTCAGCGACATCAAGATCATCCAGGGCGTGCACGGCCTGTTCGTGTCGATGCCGAGCAAGCGACGGAAGAACGGGACGTTCCGCGACATCGCCCACCCGCTCAACACCGACACCCGCAAGATGATCGAGGAGCGCATCATCGAGAAATACCGCGAGAGCGTCGCGACGGGGGTGCCCGCCGGGGCCGACGACGTCGCGTTGCGCCCGCTCGACTGGGAGGCCTGAGCGCCCCTCCCGGGGCCGGTCGTTCGCCATGATGAAGAGCGAGCTCAAGATCTTCTCGGGGAACGGGAACCCCAGGCTCGCTCAGGCGATCTGCGACTACCTGCGCCTGCCGCTCGGCCAGATCCGGCTGACCCGTTTCAGCGACGGCGAGATCTACTGCCAGCTCCTCGAGAACGTGCGCGGCACGGACGTGTTCGTCGTGCAGCCGACCTGCCATCCGGTCAACGAGAACCTGATGGAGATGCTGATCACCGCCGACGCGCTCAAGCGATCCTCCGCGGCGCGGGTCACGGCGGTGATCCCGTACTACGGGTACGCGAGGCAGGACCGCAAGGACAAGCCTCGCGTACCGATCTCCGCGAAGTTGTGCGCCGACCTGCTCACCGCGGCCGGGGTGCAGCGGATCCTCGCGGTCGACCTGCACGCCCCCGCGATCCAGGGGTTCTTCGACGTGCCGGTCGACCACCTGCTCGCGGCCCCGGTCCTTCTCGAGTGGATCGAGCGCCAGGGGCTCGACGATCTCGTCATCGTCTCCCCCGACGCCGGCGGCGTGGAGCGGGCGCGTTTCTTCGCGAAGAAGCTCGGCGCGGGGCTCGTCATCATCGACAAGCGGCGCGTCGAGGCCAACGTCGCCGAGACGATGAACGTGATCGGCGAGCCGGAGGGGAAGAACTGCGTCATCGTCGACGACCTCGTCGACACCGCGGGGACCCTCGTCGGCACCGTGAAGGCGCTCAAGGACAAGGGAGCGTCCCGCATCTTCGCCTGCTTCAGCCACGCCGTCCTGTCGGGACCGGCGATGGAGCGCCTCGCCGCCTCGGATCTCGAGCGGGTCGTCGTCACCGACACGATCCCGCTCCCCGAGGACAAGGCGCGCGATCCCAAGCTCCAGGTACTCTCCGTCGCGAGCCTCCTCGGGGAGGCGATCGCGCGCATCCACAGCAACTCGTCCGTCAGCTCGTTGTTCGTCTGAACGGTTTCGGAAAGGAACGCGTCGCCATGATCCAGAACATCGTCGTCCAGGTCGAAGAGCGGAAGTCCGGCGGCTCGAACGCCGCGGGACGCATCCGCCGCGAGGGCAAGGTCCCCGGCATCGTCTACGGTCTCGGCCTCGATCCGTTCCCCGTCGCGGTGGATTCCCGTCGCGTGGAGGAGATCCTGCACCTCGAGACGGGCCGCAACACGATCTTCACCCTCCAGCTCGCGGGGCAGGACCGCTCGCGCGCCGTGATGATCCGCGCGCTCCAGCGCGACCCGGTCACCGACCGGATGATCCACGTGGACTTCGTCCGCGTCGATCTCGAGAAGAAGATCCGCGTCCAGGTGCCGATCCGCGCGGTCGGCATCGCGGAGGGGGTCAAGAACGAGGGCGGCCTGCTCGAGTACGTGCACCGCACCGTCGAGGTCGAGTGCCTCCCGGGCTCGATCCCGGAGGCCCTCGAGGTCGACGTCACGGCGCTGCACCTCAACCAGAACGTCTCCGTCGCCGACCTGAAGCTCGCCGAGGGCGTCGAGGTGCTCGACGACCCGGAGACGATCCTCGTGGTCGTGGCGGCGCCTCGCGAGGAGGAGGTCGCCCCCGTGGAGGCCGCGGCGGCGACGACCGCCGAGCCCGAGGTCATCAAGAAGGGCAAGGAAGCCACGGAAGAGGGCGAGAAGAAGGGCGAGAAGAAGTAGCCGCCTGATCCGTGAAGATCGTCGTCGGTCTCGGAAACCCCGGGGACAAGTACCGGGCCACGCGTCACAACGTGGGGTTCCGCGCGGTGGATCTCCTCGCGGAGCGCCACGGCGGCACCTTCGAGGCGAAAGGCGATCTCGGGGACAAGGCCTGGACGGCCCGGGTCACCCTCGCGGGCGCCCCGGTCGTCCTGGCCAAGCCCCGGACCTTCATGAACCGTTCCGGCTCCGCCGTCCTCGCCCTGCTGCGCAAGTACCCCGTGGAGCCGAAGACCGACCTCATCGTCGTGTTCGACGACGCGGACCTCGAGCTCGGCAAGGTCCGCGTCCGCCCCGAGGGGGGACACGGCGGCCAGAACGGCATGCGGTCGATCCTCGAGGTGATCGGAACCCGGGAGTTCCTGCGGGTCAAGCTCGGGATCAAGGGGGTTTCCCGCCTCGAATCCGACCTCGCCGACTACGTCCTCGGTCCGTTCGACCCCGAGGAACGTCCGGTCGTCGAGAACATGATCGTCGCGGGTGCCGACGCCGTGGAGGCCCTGGTGGCGTCCGCGCCGGGCTTTTGCTAAGGTTCGCCGGTCCGAACAACCGAATTGGGGCCGCTCGACGGCCCCGCACCCCTTGCCACCGGCTGGTCCGGTGGCGATGACGCCATGAGGAGGTGCCCGCCTTGCGATCGTACGAGACGATATTCATCACCCTTCCCACCCTGACCGACGACGAGGAGAAATCCGTCGTCGACCACCTCGCGCAGGTGGTCGTCGATTCGGGCGGCTCGCTCGCGATCCGCGATCGGATGGGCCGGCGACGCCTGGCCTACCCGATCTCCAAACACGAGGACGGGGTCTACACGCGCTTCATCTACGACGCCGAGCCCGCGGTCCCCAAAGAGCTCGACCGGCGCCTGCGCATCAGCGACAAGGTGCTCCGGCACATGACGATCTTCATGGAGCCGGAGTGGGCGCAGTTCTCGAAGGAGCAGCACGAGCGCGACCTCGTGGCGCGCGCCGAGGCCGAGGCCGCCCGCGCGGCGGGGATCGTGCCCGCCGAGCCGACGGGGGACCTGGACGAGGAGAACGTCCGCGGCCGTCGCGACGACGCCGGGGATGACGGCGACGACGAGGAGTACGGGCGATGAGCGACATGAACGGCAGGATGGGTCCCCGCGGCGGTGGCGGCGGCGGCCCGAAGGGCGGACCGCGCGCCGGCGGGCGGCGTCGCTTCCTCTTCCGTCGCCGGAAGTACTGCAAGTTCTGCGAGGAGAAGTCGCGCTGGATCGACTACAAGGACCTGCGCACCCTCCAGAACTACATCCCCGAGCGCGCGAAGGTCCTCCCTCGCCGCATCTCGGGAACCTGCGCCAAGCACCAGCGCCAGCTCATGCAGGCGATCAAGCGCGCCCGCTGCATCGCGCTGATCCCGTTCACCGCGGACTAGACGGAGGCGGACGTGAAGGTCGTATTGCGCCAGGACGTCGACAACCTCGGCGACCGCGGGCAGGTGGTGAACGTCGCCCCCGGGTATGCCCGCAATTTCCTCCTCCCCAAGGGGTACGCCCTCGAGGCGACCGAAGGGAACCTCCGGACCGTCCAGCTCCAGCGGAAGGTCTGGGAGAAGCGTGAGGCCAAGGAGGCCGACGGCGCGAGGCAGATCGCCGCGCGCATCGCCGCGGTCAAGCTCTCGATCACCAAGAAGGCGGGGGAGAACAACACCCTCTACGGCTCGGTGACGTCGACCGAGATCGCCGAGCTCCTCCACGCGCAGGGGATCGAGATCGATCGTCGCCGCATCCAGCTGAAGGACCCGATCCGCAGCGTCGGCGCCTTCAAGGTGCCGATCAAGATCCACCGCCAGGTCGTCGCCGAGGCGGATCTCGAGGTGGTCGCCGAGGCGGTCGCGGAGTAGGCCGTGGCCGCCGCGGGCGAAGCGGTCTCCATGCCCCGGCAGATCGGGGCGCTCGTCGCCGGTTGGATCCTCCCGGGGGCGGGGCATGCCGTGCTCGGACGGTATCGACGCGCGGTCCTGTTCGGGGTCGTCGTTCTCGGATCGTTCGGCATGGGCCTCGCGCACGACGGCCGGCTCGCGCTGCGCCTCCCCGAGGACCGCTTCCTGACGACCCTACAGGTCGTCGCGAACGTGGGCGTCGGGCCCCTCGACGCCTTCGCCCGGCAGTCGGTCTACGGGAAGGCCGTCTGGGCGGTCGGCGAAGTCGCGACGAGCGAGCGCGAGGACCTGCGACGGATCCTGCGCGATCGCCTGCGCTCCCCCCTCTCCGCCTACGGCACGGCCTACCTCTGGACGGCGGGTCTCATGAACCTGCTGCTGCTGCTCGACCTGTGGGACATCGGTCGGGGGCGAAAGCCGTGATCCACAGCCACGTCGTGCATCTGTTCGTCTACGCGGCGCTCGTGGCGACCTTCTTCGCCGTGCTGGTCCGCCGGGGACGCAGGGCCCAGGTGCGTTTCGCGGCGCTGACCTTCGCGGCGATGGTGGGCGGGGCCCTGGGGCTGGCCTACCTGATGTTCCCGTTCCCGAAGTGACGCACGGCCGCCCCCGCGCCGTCTGGATCCCCGTGCTCGTCTGCGCGGCGGTCTTCTTCGCCGTCGCCATGCAGCGGGACATGGGAGCGGTCGGCCGCATCTGGGACAAGGCGGTCCACGCGACGGGGTACGCGCTGTTCGGGGTGCTGGCGCTGCGCGCGGCCCACGGCGGCTGGCGGGACCCGGCGCGCGGAGCGGTGGCCCTCGCGGGGGCGGTGACGATCGGACACGGCGCGTGCGTGGAGATCCTCCAGGCGTTCGTACCCTGGCGGGAGGCGAGCGTGGGCGACGTCGCCGCCGACGCCCTGGGGTTCGCGATCGGCCTCGCGCTTTACGCGGCGTATCCGCGCCGCGCGGACTGAGGAGGGACGATGCAGAGACGTTACGCGATCGTTGCGGGGGACGGGATCGGCGTCGACGTGACGCGCGAGGCCGTCCGCGTCCTCGAGGCGGCGTCGAAGGCGTTCTCCGTGCCCATCGAGCTCGAGTCGTTCGACCTCGGCGCGGAGCGGTACCTCGCCACCGGCGTCTCGATGCCGGAGGGGATGTTCGACACGTTCCGGACCTTCGACGCGATCTTCATGGGCGCCTTCGGCGACCCGCGCGTGCCGGACATGAAACACGCGGCGGACATCCTCCTGGGGACCCGTTTCCGGATGGACCTTTACGCGAACCTGCGCCCGGTTCGATGCCTCCACGACCGGCTGTGCCCCCTCAAGAACTACAAGGCCGAGGACGTGGACTTCGTCGTCTTCCGCGAGAACACCGAGGGGGCCTACGTCGGCATGGGCGGGATCTTCAAGAAGGGGACTCCCGACGAAATCGGCGTCCAGGAGGACGTCAACACCCGCAAGGGGGTCGAGCGGATCATCCGCGCGGCGTTCGAGTACGCCCGGAAGACCGGTCGCGGCAAGGTCACGATGTCGGACAAGTCGAACGCGCTGCGTTACGCGCACGACCTCTGGCAACGCGTCTTCGCCGAGGTCGCGAAGGAGTACCCGGAGATCGCGGCGAACCACCTCTACGTCGACGCGCTCGCCATGCAGATCGTGAAGGACCCGCGCCAGTTCGAAGTCGTCGTCACCTGCAACATGTTCGGCGACATCGTGACCGACCTCGGCGCCGCGTTGCAGGGGGGCCTCGGCATGGCCGCGTCCGGGAACATCCGTCCCGGCGAGGTGTCGATGTTCGAGCCGGTGCACGGCTCGGCGCCCAAGTACGCCGGGACCGACACGGCGAACCCCTTCGGCGCCATCCTGACGGCGGGGATGATGCTCGCGCACACCGGCCTTCCCGAAGCCTCGGCCGCGATCGAAGCGGCGGTGATGGAGGCGCTCGAGGCGGGGGAGTGCACCAAGGACGTCGGCGGAAGGCTCGGCACCGCCGCCGCCGGCGAGGGGATCGCGCGGCGGCTTCTGGGAGGGCACCGGGGATGACGAAGGTCCGTTACGACGCGAAGGGCGGGATCGCGACCCTCACGCTCGACGATCCGCCGGCGAACACCTACACCCACGCGATGATGCGCGATCTCGACGAGGCGGTGCTGAAGGCCCGCTTCGACCCGGACGTGCACGTGATCGTCCTGCGGGGGGCGGGAGAGAAGTTCTTCTGCGCCGGCGCGGACATCAGGATGCTCACCGAGGCCGACCCGACCTGGAAGTACTACTTCTGCCTGCATGCGAACGAGACGCTGCTGCGCCTCGAGCACACCCCCAAGCTCGTGATCGCCGCGATCAACGGCCACTGCGTGGGCGGCGGCCTCGAGGTGGCGATGGCGGCGGACCTTCGCATCGCGCGCAAGGAGGGGGGCAAGATCGGCCTCCCCGAGGTGAACCTCGGCGTCCTTCCCGGGACCGGGGGCACGCAGCGCCTCGCGCGCGTGGTCGGCCGTTCCAAGGCGATCGAGCTGATGGCGACGGGACGCAACTTCGGCTTCGAGGAGGCGAAGGCCCTCGGCCTCGTCAACGAGATCGTCGAAGGGGATTTCGACGCGGGGGTCCTGGCGTACGCCGCGCAGTTCCTGCCGCCGGGAAGGGCCGCGAAGGCGGTCGGGCACATCAAGCGCGCCGTGCAGTCGGGGCTCGAGATGTCGCTCGCGGACGGCCTGTCGCTGGAGAGGGAGCTGCAGCAGCGGCTGTTCGAGAGCGACGACGCGGGCGAGGGTCTTGCGGCCTACGTGGAAAAACGGAAGCCCGAGTTCAGGGGGCGGTAGACCGAACGAGCCTCGCCGCCGTCTCGATCCACCTCGGGTGGCCGTTGAGGGACGGAATCAGACGGAACTCCTCGCCGCCGTTCGCCAGGAAACTCTCCTTCGCGCGCATGCCGATCTCCTCGATCGTCTCGAGGCAGTCGGCGACGAAGGCGGGGGAGAAGGCGGCGAGGCGCCTCACGCCCATTTTCGGAAGCCCCTCGACGGTCACGTCGGTGTAGGGCTCGACCCAGATCTCCTTCCCCAGGCGCGACTGGAAGGTCATCGTCCAGGCGCCGTCCCTGAGGCCGAGCTTGGCCGCGAGCGCCCGTGCGGTCGCCGCGCATTGCGCCCGGTAGCAGTTCCGATTGGCGTGGACGATCGTCGCGCAGCACGACCAGTCGGACTTCAGGCAGTGGCCCCCGCCGCTCTCGTCGCTCTTGCGAACCTGGCGCGTCGGCAGGCCGTGGAACGAAAAGAGGACGTGATCGGCTTTCATGGCGTCGAGGATCGGGCGGCCGATCTCGGCGAAGGTCTCGATCATCCCCGCGTCTTCGTAGAAGGGCGGGACGACGGAGAGGTACGGCGTGTTCCAGCGTCCGGAGGCCAGGCGGTAACAGGCCTCGAGACTCGTCCCGGTCGTCGCCGAGGCGTACTGCGGATAGAGGGGGAACAACACGATCCGGTCGATCCCCCTCGAGCGGAAGTGGTCGAAGGCGGAAGGGATCGACGGGTTCCCGTAGCTCATCGCGAGGCGGACCTCGTACCGGTCCCCGAGCGCGGCCTGCAACCCCGTCTCCATCTGGCGGCTGAAGACGAGCAGGGGGGATCCCCCTTCCGTCCACACCTGCTGATAGGCATGAGCCGACTGTTTCGGGCGCGTCCTCAGGATCACGCCGTTCAGGAGCAGCCACCTCGGGATCGCCGGGATGTCCAGGACCCTCGGGTCTCCGAGGAACTCCGCCAGGTAGCGGCGGACGGCCTCGGGGGTCGGGGCATCCGGCGTTCCGACGTTCAGGAGGAGGACGCCGGTGCGGGAGTCGGGGGACGTCATAGGCGCGACAGGTTAACATCCGCGCTCATGGACGACCGCACGCCTCCCGCCGACCTTTCGCGCGTCCGAACCCATCCGCTCGCCGAGCGCTCCAACAAGGTGAAGCTCGAGGACTTCGGCAAGCCCGTGGACCCCGTCGATTCGCTCGACGAGT
>DASVAW010000013.1 GCA_036376135.1 Candidatus Polarisedimenticolaceae bacterium
CTGATCCCGTCCCGCCTCCGAATCCCGGCCCTGATCCGCCCGAGCTGACTCCGATGGCGAGCACGCCCGAGCGACAGCAGGATCCGGGCGAGCACGGCTACGGCGGAACGCAGCAGGAGAAGGAAAAGGAAGACGAGCCCGAGCGCAAGCATCCGCTCGAGGACCCGGACGCGGATCCGCGCCAGGACGAACCGGAACAAGAAGAACCGCGTGCGTGAGCCGGCGAAGGGTGGCCACCGCCACGCGCCGCCTCGATCGACACGGCCTCCCGGCCCGGAAGCGAACCCCTGAGATACCGCTAGGATGCTCACTCCGGGCGCTTAGCTCAGTTGGGAGAGCACCAGCTCGACAAGCTGGGGGTCACTGGTTCGAGCCCAGTAGCGCCCATTCAGAAAGGTCCTGGGTACAGGGCCTTTTTGTTTGCTCGGACGAGGATCGCCAATCCCGAAAACGGTCACCCAGGGTTCCCTCAGGGTCATTCGCCGCGCATCTCCTGTATCACGTCGCGTCGCGTACCGCGCAAGGCGATGCGCTACGGTGACAGGGCGAATGACGGCGAAGCCGCCCATCTTCGACTACTTGCGAAGTCGGGGAGCGCGCATGTCCTGTCCGTTCTGCGGCAATGAGGAGTGGCATGGGTGGGATGAACGGGTCACACTCGACCACGCGATCGGGAGCGGAACGCTCGATCGGCGTGCCGAGGCGTTTCCGCTCACGTGCAGCAACTGCGGGTTCGTCAGGTTGCAGGCGGCACACGTGCTCGACGACCCCCGCGACGAATCGCGTAACCGGCGCGACACCTGACCGCGCCGGCAAGCCCCCAGACGAGCACGATCACGATGGCAACGATCGGGATCGTCCACCGTGCGGCGCTCATTGCTCTTCCGCTCGCCGGTCCTTGCTCTTGCGAAACCGACGACGGGAGCGCCACAGGGTTTGAGCGGCGTCGTGCTGGGGAAGATTCAGCATGAACGAGACAGAGGGCCCCCACGCTTCATCCGGGTCCTACGGCGACGACAGAAGCGAGGAACGGAATGGCTGACGGAAGGGCAGGCGGCAGTGCAGGAATCGGCCTCGGCGGAATCCTCGTGATCATCGGGATCGTCGTCGCAATCGTCTGGAGCCTGTGGCTCGGCATCCTGATCGCCGTCGTGGGTCTCATTGCGTTCGGCGGATTCGCGCGCGGTCGCTGGTACTGACCCCGGCGCGGTCGAGGCGCTCGCACGCCGAGAGGCGCGCCGCCGCGCGCGGATCACTCGGCTTTTCCCCCTCAGCAACGTCTCCCCACCGAGACGCGCCGCCCCACGAGTATCTGCCCCCACCGCCACCAGAGCCCTGCCCGAAAGTCGAGACGCGACCTATCCCTCGATCGAGGGAATCGCGCGCGAGCGCGCAAGTTTCGCCCCTGCCGCGCATCTTCCCGAGTAGAGACGGGACACGTGGGCGGCCGCCGGTTCGTGGCGGCGACGGCGCCGCCCCACCGCCTCTCCTGCGAGACAAGGCGACGGCGTGACGCCCGCGTGCGCGTACCATCCGGGTCATGGTCGAGTCGATGGAACAGCGCGCCGTCTCGGAGGTGATGCTCCGAAACCCGAAGACGCTTGCGTCCGACGTGACCGTGGCCGAGGCGCGCGCCGCGCTCGAGCACGAGGGCACGTACGCCGTGCTCCTCGTGGAGGGCTCGCGGTTCCGTGGCGCGGTGACGGCGATTCCCGCCGACGCCGACCCCGGCGATCCGGCGCTGCAGTTCGTCGACGAGGCGGCGGCGGTCGTCCGCGAGGACACACCGGTGACCGATGCGCTGGCGCTTCTCGACGAGAAGGTGCACGGGCGCGTCGTCGTGCTCGACGGGGAACGCCTGGTCGGGCTGGTCTGCCTGACCGAAGACGGGCAGAGGTTCTGCGGCCGGCCCGGCGCGATGAGCGCCTGACGCACGCGCGTCCGGGGTTTGAGCCCCTCCGCAGACGGGTAACCGACCTGTCATCATCCACCCGGGAGGTAGCCGCCGTGCGTCAGACCCCGATGCAGAACGAGTCGCTCCCGGACTGGATGCGACCACAAGGATCCATGCTTTCCGTGTGCCCGGAGACCGGGTGCGCGAGATTGACCATGGGAGGGCCGTGCGTCGAGCACGATCCGCCCGCGACGGTCGCGTTCGTGCGCGGCCGCCCGTACGTCGCGGAGGCGGCGGCCGACGCCGTGCGCGTCCCGATCGTCGGCTGATCGCACGATCCCCCTCCCGAGGGATGCGGACATCCCCGGCCCCGCGAACGGTGAGCACATGGGTGCTTCCTCCGGTTGGAACCTCGTGGCGCGTCGGCCGCCCCGCGCTCGCGTAGCGGCGAAGCGGCCGGCGCGTCACCTCGCGAGCGTGCCTGCCGGGCACGCGGCGCCCCGCACGCAGGGCGACCGGTCGGGGAGCCCCGCCTCGCTCCGTGTCGTCGAGCAGCACGACGCCGACTCCCGCTGACCCCGCCGGCCCCGGGCGTCCAGCTCAGACGAGGCGCTTCTCGAGGTACGCGGCCAGGCGCGTGAGCGGGAACGAGATCACGAAGAACAGCAGCGCGACGAACGCGAAGATCTCGAACGCGTGGATCTCGCCGATCCCCGCCGGCGGGTAGAACGTCAGCCGCTCGGTCTGCGCCTTTCCCGCCTGGAGCAGCTCGATCCCGCCGATCACGGCGGCTAGCGTCGAGTTCTGGATGATGTTGACGAGCAGGCTGACGAGCGGCGGGAGCAGCCTCCGGAGCGCCTGCGGAAGAATCACCGAGCGGTGGCGCCCCACCCAGCCGAAGCCGAGCGCCGCCGCCGCCTCGTGCTGCTCCCGCGGGATCGACTGCACCGCGCCACGGGTCGCCTCGGCGACCTGCGCGCTCCCCCAGAGGATCAGCGCGATCGCCGTCGCCGTGAGCGGGCCGAACTCGAGCTCCGGGTTGATCGCCGGAAGCCCGAAATAGACCATGAAGACGGTCACCAGGATCGGTAGCCCGCGGAAGATCTCGACGTACCCGCGGGTGAGGATCCGGGCGACCGCGGCGTCGAGGGTCAGCAGGGTGCCGAGCACGATCCCGACCACGGTCGCGCCGACCACGGAGATCGCAGACACCCGGAGGGTCGCCGGGAGCCCGACCTGGAGGATGTAGCGGATGACCGGCTCGGCCCAGTCGGGCATCGCTAGCGGCCCTCCGGGAGCGCGAGCCGCCCTTCGAGGACGCGGATCGCGGCGGACAGGCTCCACACGAGCGCGAGGTAGACGATCCCGATGACCGTCAGCGCTTCGAGCGTCTCGAGCGTGAGGTTGGCGATGTTGATCGCCGTCGTCGTGAGCTCGGGATAGCCGATCACGTACATGAGCGACGTGTTCTTGACCACCGAGATGTAGGTGTTGATCGACGACGGCAGGGCGATCCGGCCGCCGATCGGCAGCGTCACGTTGAGGAACGTCCCGAGCGAGCTGAAGCCGAGCGCGAGCGCGCCCTCCTCGTAGCGCTTCGGGACGGCCTCGAACCCCGCGCGGAAGTTCTCGCTGTTGAACGCGCCGCCCCAGAGCGTCACCGAGACCCAGGCGACGGTGAATGCGTCGAGGCGGATTCCCGCCTGCGGCAGGGCGAAGAAGATCATGAAGATCTGCACGAGGATCGGGGTGTTCCGGATGATCTCGACGTACGCCACCGTGAGCTGGCTGACGACCGGGATGTGCCGCGCGCGTGCGGCGCCGAGGACGAGCCCGATCACGAACGAGCCGGCGATCGCGACCAGGGAGACCTTGATCGTGTTGACGAGGCCGTCGAGCAGCTCGCGCCAGTTCTCGGACACGAACGCCCACAGGTCGTAGACGGCAAGCATGGGTAGGAGACGCGGGTGGCGGCCGCACCGAAGCGACCGCCACCCTGCGAGGCGTCGTCAGCCTACGGGCACACCGTGTCCACGCTCGGCAGACCGGCCGCGCGGTAGGTGAAGTCGTTGTTCGGCCGGAGGATGTTCTTCGAGAACGCCGGCACGAACCGCGGCGCGATGTTGTTCCTGATGATCGGCACGAAGAGATCCTTCTTCTTCATCAGGTTGAGCCGAGCGTCGACCCAGCGCTTGAGCTGGACGTTGCCCTGCTTGATCCCGATCCCGTAGGGCGCCTCCAGGAAGAGGTCGTCGGTCAGTTTCGCGGCCGGGTTCGTCGCCGCGATCAGCGCGAGGGACGTGTCGTCGAACATCACGGCGTCGGCGCGGCCCTGGTTGAAGGCGAGGACCGCGTTCGTGACGCTGTCGACGACAACGGGGTCGGTGCCCGAGAAGCACCGCTTCATCCAGCGGTCGTAGATCGAGCCGCTGGTCGTCGCGACCTTCTTGCCGCCGAGGTCGGCGAGGCTCTTGATCGGCGAGTCGTTCTTGACCAGGAGCCTCCCTGTGGCGTTGTAGTACGCGCGGGAGAAATCGATCCGCGTGTCGCGATCGGCCGTGTACGTGAACGTCGAGATGACGAGATCGACGCGCCCGGTGGTGAGCAATGGTTCACGCGCCGCCGTCGGCGCGCAGACGAATGTCAGTCGCTGCGCACGCCCGAAGGCGTAGCGGGCGAACTGCTTGGCGATCTCCACGTCGACGCCGGCGTTCTTCCCCCGCACGTCGATGTATCCGAACGGCGGCGTGTCGCACTTGACGCCGACGATCAGCCGCTTGCGGCTCGCGATGTCGGCGGGGAGCTTCGGGAGCACTGGGGCCTTCGCCGCCGGCCGCGCCTGCGCGGTCGAGGCGGTGGTCTGGGCGGATCCGAGCGTCGCCGCGACGAACGCGACAACGGCGACCCCTGCCGTGGCCAGGACGATCCTTCTCATTCCTCTCCTCCTTCTGCCTCGGTGATTGTCAATTCGTCGAGAGATCCGGTGAGCTCGAGCGAACGGCGGAGAAAGCGCCGCGTGCGCTCCTCGCGCGGGTTGTCGAGCACGTCGGCCGGCCGGCCCTGCTCGACGATCTTGCCGCCGTCCATGAAGACGACGCGGTCGCCGACGTCGCGCGCGAAATGCATCTCGTGCGTAACCACGAGCATGGTCGTGCCGTGCCCGCGCGCGAGGTCGCGCATGACGACAAGCACCTCGCCGACGAGCTCCGGGTCGAGGGCGGACGTGACCTCGTCGAAGAGGACGACCTTCGGCGACATCATCAGCGCCCGCGCGATCGCGACGCGCTGCTGCTGGCCGCCCGAGAGCTGGTGCGGGTGCTGGCCGGCCTTCTCCGGAAGCCCGACGACGTCGAGCAGGTCTCGCGCGCGGAGCTCGGCCTCGGCGCGGGGGAGCTTTCGGATTCGCCGCGCCGCGAGCGTGAGGTTGTCGATCACGGTCAGGTGCGGGAAGAGGTTGAACTGCTGGAAGACGATCCCGATCCGCTGCCGGACCGCGGAGACGTCGACGCTGCCCCGCGTGATCTCCTCGCCCTCGAAGAAGATGTGACCCGCCTGGATCGGCTCCAGGAGGTTGACGCATCGCAGCAGGGTGCTCTTGCCGCTGCCGCTCGGGCCGATCACCACGAGCACCTCGCCCGTCGGCACCTCGAGGTCGATGCCGTCGAGGACGAGGTTGTCCCCGAAGCTCTTCCGCACGCCCTCGAGCCGCAGAATGGGGTCGGCGCGCGCGTCGGCGGCGTACTCGGCCGCGGCGGCAGTGCTCACGCGAGGCGCTCCGGGTGAGGCCGGCCGAGTTCGATGTGCTTGCTCATCGAATGGGCGATTAGAGGCAGCACGAGAGGTGAAAGTCAAGGCTTTCGCCGGGAGGTCTTCCACGCGTCCGACGAGACGTCTATATTCCTCCGGCGCGGCGGCAGGCAACGCGTTGACCAGAAACGTCGAGCCCAAGGGGGGCACTGAATGAAACGAATACTCATCGCGTGCGTAGCCGTGGCCGCGCTCGCGGTCCCGGGCGCCGCCATCTCGGCGGGTCACGCGAGGACGGCGGCGAGCACGTACACCGTCTTCCTCGGCGAGCAAGGCCCGCCGCCGCCGGCGATCGCGAAGCTCAAGCTCTTCGGCGGGATGAACCAGTTCATGCCGTCGAAGCTCGTGATCGCCGCGGGCGACAAGGTCACGTTCTCCAGTGGCACGTTCCACAGCGTGACCTACAACCCGAAGCCGATCCCGCTGCTCATGCCGGATCCCAAGAAGGGCACGTACGCGGGCTTGGCGGACGCGGCCGGCAACCCGTTCTACTTCGCCGACCTCGGGAAGTTCATCTACAACCCGGCCGCGTTCGGGCCGTTCGGGCCGAAGACGATCTCGGGGTCGACGCCTGTCTCGAGCGGGGCGATGGGGCCGCAGGGGCCGAAGGCACCGCCGGCGACCGCGACGTACACCTTCCCGAAGGCCGGGACGTACCACCTCTTCTGCACGCTGCACCCGGGCATGAAGGCGACGGTCGTCGTCAAGCCGGCCGGTTCCGCGGTGCCGAAGACGCCCGATCAGGTCAAGGCCGAGACGCTCGCCCAGCAGACCGCGGGCTACGCGAAGGGCATCGCGCTCTCGAGGACCAAGGTCGCTGCACCCAACACGGTCGTGATGGGAGTGGGAAGCAAGATTGCGCTGCTCCAGTACTTCCC